>JAZRFG010000069.1:0-3910 GCA_045661265.1 Eubacteriales bacterium | reverse complement strand
TGATTGCTCTTTCTTTACTTTTTTTAGAGTTGTATTCTCTTTCAGAATTGTCGAGATATTCTATCGCACTTACATGCTTTATACTCATCTCTTACTGTTCAATTTTCAAAGACCATTCGCCTCCGCTTTTTCGCGGCGACTTGCATATTATAACACAGTTGTGTAGGGCTTGTCAACCCCTTTTTCGAAAAAAATTAAAAAAATTTTTTGGGCACAAAATGTGGGGTTTTCCGCGCGCGTGTATAATATATGTAGAGAAAAAAACAGGGGCGTCGCGCGTCGCGAAGCCCCTGTTTTACAAGAGGAAAAATTATTCCTCCAATTTCATATCGCCCGGTTTGATCCAACCGAGCTTTTTGAGCAGAGCGCACAGGCCCAAGCTGATCAGTGCAGGAAGAAGGAAGCAGACCAGCGCAAGGCCGATCCAATCCATCGCGCCCACCGCGCCGGGATATTCGCCGCCGAACCAGCCAAGCACGATGCCGACAGGCCCCAGCAGACCGCATGTGCCCATACCTGAGTTGATCGCGGCGCCGTACATCTGCGTTTTGAAAAGGCAGGTGGCAAGCGGCCCCGTCACGGCAGAAGCCAGCGTGGGTGGGATCCAGATGCGCGGATTTTTCACAATGTTGGGCATTTGCAGCATGCTGGTGCCAAGCCCTTGGGACACAAGGCCGCCCCAGCGGTTCTCATAAAAGCTCATTACAGCAAAGCCGACCATCTGCGCGCAGCAGCCCGCCACGGCAGCGCCGCCCGCGAGCGCGAGGCCCTCGGCATTGGCGGGGATCACGCCCGCAACCGCTGCACCCGAAAGCCCGATCGCGGCACAGATCGCCGCAGAGCTGATGGGAAGCGTCAGCGCAAGGCCAATGACCACCGAGATCATAAGCCCCATCACGAAGGGCTGTTGCAGCGTTGCCCAGCCGATGAACGTGCCGATGAGCCCGACCACCGTACCAATGTGCGGCGCGAGCCAAACGGCAAGCGCGCCGCCCGCAAGCACAGTGACAAAGGGAGTGACGAGAATGTCTATTTTGGTTTCCTTGGAAACCATCTTGCCGATCTCGGTAGCGATCACGGCGATGATGAAAACCGCAAGCGGACCGCCCGCGCCGCCCAAATCATTGGCGGCAAAGCCGACAAGCGCGGCGGAGTACATCACAAGCGGCGGCGCTTTCAGGGCAAACGCGATCGCCATCGCCATCGCAGGTCCCGCGGCCTTTGCACCGTAGCCGCCGATCGTCTTGAAAAGCCCAAATCCCGGGATCAGGCCGATCGCATTGAAGATCGTGGCAATAAGCAGCGAGCCGAAAAGACCCAGCGCCATTGCGCCCAGCGCGTCGATGCCGTAGCGCTTGATGCAAAACTTGATGTTCTTACGTTCCAAAAAGCGAAGAAAGGCATTGCTTTTTCGCTCTGCACAATTCCCTGCGTTCACCTTTTATCTCTCCTTTTTCGATTGAAATAGTAGCCGTCGGTATTGCGCCGCCTTGCTTGCGGGCGCAGGCTGCTGCGGCGAGCAGCAGTTGGCAATAATGGGGAAATACGCGCGCTCGGTAAAGACCAGATGCTCGATAAGCGGCACACCTACCAGCTCCAGAGCGCTTTCCATGTCCCGCGTGATGCGCACGTCCTCCTGCGAGGGCGTGGCAATGCCACCCGGGTGATTGTGTGCCAACACGCAGAAAGACGCATTGCGCGCATAGGCGCGCTGTGTCACGGCACGCGCCGTCACCGACACGCTGTTGAGGCTCCCCTCGGCGACCGTAAACAAGTCCACCATGCGCATACGCGCATCGAAGAGCACCGCAACCAAAAGCTCCTTGCTCTGCCCCAAAAAGCGGGGATAGAGCACGGTTGCCAGCTTTTCCAAGCTGTCATAGACCACGTCGGCCGAAACGCCCTCCGGCTGAAATTTGGATACCGCATAGCGGCGGGAAAGCTCGCCGAGCAGCTGTAGATACGTAGCAACGTTTTCCTTGACGTAAGGCACGCGGCAAACGCGGTCACGATCCGCCTCCAGCACCGCGTCAAGTGAGCCGCACTCCTCGATCAAGGCGTGCGCCGTTTCGTTGGTATCTCTGCGCGGCACAGCGTAATAAAGCAGCATCTCCAAAAGCTCGTGCTCGGCAAGAGATGCCGTCCCCGCGCTTGCCACACGCTCGCGCATTCGCTCGCGGTGACCGCCGTGTGGGTTTTGCTTTTTCATCGCCATATATGCCCCCTCTTTCCACTTTTTCTTTACACTATTGCAACACCTATTATATCATATTTTTCGGATTTCGACGCGCCGTTTGGGAAAATTTTACACAGTTTGTTGACAGCGCATAAAAATGCACCCGTTCCTTTGTCGAACGAGTGCATTTTACTGATATTCTGTTTTACATTTCGGCGTGTTGGCGACGATGCGCGCGCGCAAGACGGCGCAAGCTCAGCGCACTGAACAGGAACAAAAACGCGCCCGCGAGCAGCCAGGAAACGGGATAGGAAACGTAGATCGAGGCAAGCGACGCCGAGATCGACGCGGGGTCGATTTGGAAGATCGTAAGGCACCACACCACGCGCAGCACGCAGGCAAACAACAGGCAGATGCCCGTTGAGGTGAGAGACCTGCCAAGCCCGCGCAGCGTGCCCGAGCCGACCTCCATCAAGCCGATCAGGGCATAGGGCAGCAGCGTCCAGGTGGCGCGTGTTCTTGCCGACTCGTACGCGGCGTGCGCCAGCACGTCGCCCGCCACGTCCTGTACGCTGTACAGCGAAAGCAAAGGGTCCATCCAACCGAACAGGATCGCCGTAACGGCGAGCCCCACGCCGATACCAAGCCCGTAGCAGCACGCCATCACACGCTTGACGCGCCCGTACTTGGCGGCGCCCACGTTCTGACTGGTAAAGGTCACGGCGGCCTGCTGCATCGCGTTCACCGCGTTGTAGGCAAAGCCCTCCAGCTGCGCGGCGGCGGCGCTGCCCTTGACGATGGGCTGATACGCCTCGCTCGGGTCAAAGAAGTTGTTGTTGACGGAAATGATCGAGGATTGGATCAGCATATTCGAGATCGAAAAAAGCGCACCCTGCACACCCGCGGGAATGCCGACCAAAAGGATCTGCCCCGCCTCGCGCCTGTCGCAGCACAAAAGGCGGAAGGAGAAGTGACACGGTCCCTTGTCCCGCGCGAGATTGGCGTAAAGCACGGCGGCGGAAACGGCGGCGGCAAGCCCCGTGGCGATCGCCACGCCCTCCACCGACAGATCGCACACCAGCACGAAGAACAAGTTCAGACCCACGTTCAGAATACCCGACAGCGACAGCACGATCAGCGGTGTGCGGGTGTCGCCCTTTGCGCGATGCAACGCGATGGCGTAGTTGGAAAGCGCGTGGAACGGAAGCGCGGCGCAAAACAGGCGCATATACGTCACGGAAAGCTCCAGCAGCCGCCCCTGATTGCCAAGCAGGCGCATCACGGGCTCAGCAACAAGAATGCCCGCCACGCCACCGATCACGCCCGCCGCAAGACCGATCACGCTCGAGGTGTGTGTCGCGACCGAGGCGCGGTCCTGCTCACCCGCGCCCAGATGGCGCGCCACCACGACGTTGGCACCCACCGAAAGACCGATAAACAGATTGACCATCAGCCCCGCAAAGGCACCCGTGGTGCCGATGGCGCCCACGGCGTCCGGCTCGGCAGAATACCCCACCGCGATCATATCCGCCGCACTGTAAAGCATCTGCAACAGATTGGTGGCGATCAGCGGTAAAACGAACAAGAGGATCTTCGGCAAAAGCGCCCCTGTCGTCATATCCATGTCTTTTCTTTTCGTTGCTGTCATTTCTTCCCCTTTCCGACCCCAAGTTCAAAAAAGCAGAACGGTTACAGCGCCATTATAGCACGCCCGTTGGGGCGTGTCAATACTTT
>JAZRFG010000068.1:0-2013 GCA_045661265.1 Eubacteriales bacterium | reverse complement strand
TTGTTTCCGTATGAGGTTGCCATAAAGGGCTCCTTTCAGTGTCGGATCGCAGTTTTGAAGAAGGAGGGGAAGGATTTGTCCGCCGCCTGCGCGTCGGTGATGGTGACGTCGCCTTGGCAGACGGTGGCGG
Organism: Eubacteriales bacterium; assembly: GCA_045661265.1. Classification (GTDB taxonomy): domain Bacteria; phylum Bacillota; class Clostridia; order Oscillospirales; family CAG-272; genus Firm-07. Next base: position 1,883 of record JAZRFG010000068.1, on the reverse strand, counting down.
CAACGGCGGCGCTCATCACGATGCGGTGATCCTTGGCGCCGTCCACAACGCCGCCCAGCAGCGGCTTGCCGCCGTGAATGAGCAGTCCGTCCTCGCGCTCCTCGATCTCGCCGCCCAGCGCACGCAGCATTGCCGCGGTGGTGGCCAGTCGGTCGCTTTCCTTGTCGCGCAGACGCGCGGCACCCGTGATCTCGGTGTCCCCATCGGCAACGGCGGCTACCACCGCCAGCACGGGTACAAGATCGGGGATCTGCTTGGCATCGATCTGAATGCCTTTCAAGGGGGCGGGGGAGACCGTGAACGCCTTGGTTTGCTCGTCAAGATCAATGTTGGCGCCGAATCTGTCCAACAGATCAAGGATCGCCATATCCCCTTGCGCGGACGGATAGGAAAGTCCCGTCACGGTGACGCTTTCCTTGGCGATCGCACCCGCCGCCAGCAGGAATGCAGCACCGGAATAGTCCCCCTCAGTATTGATGCTGCCGGGGGAGCGCAGGGGCTGCGCGAGATACCCGGGCACGCCGAGCAGGCGTCCGCCGCCCGCCGCGATCGGGGGGGCCTTGAACGCGGTCAGCGTTTCCAGGGTCATGTTGATATAGGGTGCGGACTCGATCTCGCCTTTGAGCAAAAGCGTCGAGGGTTGAGGGAGCAGGGAAAGGGCAAAGAGAAGTCCCGTCACGAACTGCGAGGACACGTTTGCCGCGATGGCGTACTGTCCCGGCTGCAATCTGCCGGATACCGTGATCGCGCCCATTTCACCCTCTTCCACGCTGGCGCCGTGCTCGCAAAGCACGCTGACCAGCGGCTCCAGGGGACGCTTTGGCAATCTGCCGCGGCGAAGGAAGGTGGTCTTGACGCCAAGTGCTGCGGCTACGGGCAGCAAAAAGCGCAGCGTAGAGCCACTCTCGCCGCAGTCGCACACGGCGCTTTCGGGATTTTCCGCAGAGGGCGTAACGCGCAGTCCGTCCGGACGCTCCTCCACACCCGCGCCAAGTGCGCGCAGGCATCTGGCGGTGGCGACGATGTCGTCACAGCTTTGGGTGAAATAAATATTCGTGGGAGCCCCCGCAAAGGCGGCGGCGATCATCTGTCTGTGTGCGGCGGATTTCGAGGTCGGTGCCGCGATCTTTTTGGCAAAGCGCGGCTTATGCAAGGTGATATCCATGTTATTTCTCCAATCCTTTGGCGAAGAACGCCTCCAGGTCTTTTGCATCGATGGGGTAAAGCACGCTTTCTCCCAGCGTGCGGGGAAGGACCAGCGTGATTTTTTTGCCGTTCCGCTTCTTGTCGCCCATAGCCACGCTTGCAAGCGATGCGGCATCAAAGCGGCATGCGGTCGGCAGAGAGTAGGCGCGCAGCATCTTTTCCATATGTGGCAGCACCGCGGGGTCGCACAGTCCGTTTGCGATGGCGGCGCGTGTCATCAGCAGCATGCCGATGGCGACGGCAGAGCCGTGCGAGATCTCGAAATTTGAGCAATGCTCCACGGCGTGTCCCGCCGTGTGCCCCAGATTGAGCAGCTGGCGCACGCCTGTATCGCGCTCGTCCGCCTGTACGATGTCACGCTTGTCCGCCACGCAACGAGCGATGATCTCGTCGGGTTCTTTGGTAAAGCCGTGCTCCAGCATTTCAAGAAGCTTGGGATCGCCGATATAGCCGTATTTGATCACCTCGGCGCATCCGTCAGCAAAGATCTCGCAGGGGAGCGTCGAGAGGGTGTCGGTGTCGCAGAAAACGCTCACGGGTTGGTAGAATGCGCCCACCAGATTCTTGCCCGCCGGCAGGTCCACGGCGGTCTTGCCGCCGACGGAGGAATCCACCATGGCCAGAAGCGTTGTGGGAAACTGCACGAAGGAAATGCCGCGCAGATAGGTGGCGGCGGC
>JAZRFG010000067.1:0-7528 GCA_045661265.1 Eubacteriales bacterium | reverse complement strand
ATGGGCAAGAAGGCGCCCGACATCTGCCCTGTTTGCGCGCATCCCCAGAGCTATTTCGAGGTCCGCGCTGAAAATTACTGATCTTGATCCTATTAAAAAGGCGTGCCGCACGGCACGCCTTTTCTTTGTCGGTGGCGCGCTGCATTTCGTGGCTACGCAAAACCGCAGGGCGGTTGCCCTCGCTTGCGCGAGCGCGTCGACACACCTGCGGTGGTCGCGGGGCTTGCTCCCGCCCCATCCACGACCAACAAACGAATAACACACGAACAATGTAGGGGCGCGCAGTGCGCGCCCGCGGGCGACCGGTGGTCGCCCCTACGTTGTTGGCGGGTTGAGCTGAAACGAGTTTGCCGTTCTCTCATATCGTAGGGGCGCGCACTGCGCGCCCGCGGGCGACCGATGGTCGCCCCTACGTTGTTAGCGGGTTGAGCTGAAACGAATTGGCCGTTCTCTCCTATTGTAGGGGCGGTCACCGGCCGCCCGCTGATCTTCATCCTGTCAAAAAGGCGTGCCGCACGGCACGCCTTTTTCGCTATCCCCCCAAACGGTAGCAAAAAAGGAGCCGAACGGCTCCTTTTTTGCTATTGCTTTTACTCGTAGATCGGGAACTTTTCGCAAAGAGCGATGACTTCGCGGGTAATGCGCTCCTTGGAGTTTTCAAAGTCGTTCACCACGTCGGCGATCCAGCCGGCGATCAGCTCCATCTCGGCTTCCTTGAAGCCACGAGAGGTGGCGGCGGGAGTGCCGATGCGCACGCCGCTGGTGATAAAGGGGCTACGGGGCTCATTAGGCACGGTGTTCTTGTTCGCGGTAATATGCACCTCGTCCAGGCGGTGCTCCAGCTCCTTGCCCGTGAGCTCCAGACCGCGCAGGTCAAGCAGCATCAGGTGATTGTCGGTGCCGCCGGAAACCAGGTTCAACCCCTTTGCCTTGAGGGCGTTCGCGAGTGCTGTGGCGTTCTTCACCACCTGCTGCTGATACGCCTTGAATTCGTCGGTGAGTGCCTCGCCGAGGGCCACCGCCTTGGCGGCGATGATGTGCATGAGAGGCCCGCCCTGCGTGCCGGGGAATACCGCCTTGTCGATCTGCTTGGCAAATTGCTCGCGGCACAGGATCAGACCGCCGCGCGGGCCGCGCAACGTCTTGTGCGTGGTGGTGGTCACCACATCGGCAAAGGGCACGGGCGAGGGATGCACGCCTGCGGCAACAAGGCCCGCGATGTGCGCCATATCCACCATAAAGTAGGCGCCGACCTCGTCCGCGATCTCGCGGAACTTGGCGAAGTCGATCACGCGGGGGTATGCGCTCGCACCCGCGAGAATGAGCTTCGGCTTGTGCGCAAGCGCGAGGGCGCGCACGGCCTCGTAGTCGATCGTCTCGGTTTCGTCAGACACGCCGTAGGGCACAATATTGAAATACTTACCCGATATGTTGACGGGCGAGCCGTGGGAAAGGTGGCCGCCGTGCGCGAGGTTCATCGAAAGCACGGTGTCACCGGGCTCCAGCAGCGCAAAGAACACGGCAAGATTGGCGTTCGCGCCGCTGTGGGGCTGCACGTTGGCGTGCTCGGCACCGAACAACTTCTTGGCACGCTCGCGGGCGATCTCCTCGACCTCGTCCACGTAAACGCAACCGCCGTAATAGCGCTTGCCGGGATAGCCCTCGGCATATTTGTTGGTCAGCACCGTGCCTGCGGCAAGCAGCACTGCCTTGGAAACGATATTTTCAGATGCGATCAGCTCAATGTTGTGCTGCTGGCGGGAAAGCTCGCGTCCGCAGGCGGCAAAAACGTCGCTGTCAAATTTCTCAAGCTCATTAAAAAACATATTTTGATCTCCTTTGGGATATTTTTAACTTCAGATCCAGTTGATGATCGTGGTGAAAAGACCCATCAGCATACCAATCGGCACGCCCAGCCACACAAGGGCGTTGAGCTCCTTTTTCATCACCATCAAAAGCAGGGCCTCCAGCTCGCGGGGGTCCATCGCGTTGATCTTCTTTTCCACGATGCGCTCCAGATGCACGTGATCCACCACCGCGTCGGCATAGCGTCGCACCAGCGTGCGGTAGAAATTCATCACGATCTCCTCAAAGCGCTCCGTGTCGCCCACCAGCGCCGCGATCGGCTGTTCCTCGTAAGGGGTGATCTGCTCGGCCAGCGCCTCACGCAGCTTCACGCGTCCGTCTGCGTTCAAAAATTCGGTGACCTTGCCCGCGATCGGCGCGGTCAGCGTGGCGATCAGCTGATCGCTGACGAACATTTTAAGAAGCGGATTGCTGGACGTAAAGGTGTTGACGGTGGCGGTGGCTTCCTTGGTAATGATCTCGCCCAGATCCAGCGCCAGCAGTCCTTGCAGGATACGATCCGTCACAAAATCCAGCAGCTTGTCGCGTCCCTCGCCGTACTTTTCCTCGCTCACCACCTGTGCGCCCACTTCCTTGACGGAGGGGAGCGCCAGCACGGTCTTGGCAACGGTGCGGGACACGGATTTCGAGCAAAGCGACTCCTTGAGATCCTCTTTTCGCACCAGCATTTCACTGACCATACGTCCCAGTGCCGTGGCCAGCGCCGCCTTACGGCGCGGGATCACGCCGGGCGTGAACGGTACGTGCAGTTTGCCGATATAGATCGCCTTGCGCGGGCGGAACAGCATCTTCACTGCCAGCCAGTTGGTCAAATAGCCGATCAGGGCACCGACCATGGGGCCCGAAAGAAAGCGGAGCCATTCAAAAAAGGTTTGCGGCATATCCAATCCCCCTTTACTATCTTTCCATATATTTTAACATAAATTATACGCAAAAGCAAGCGAAAAACTTGAACATTCGCGAAAAATGTGCTACAATAAGAGCATATCGGATCGAAAGGGGGAATAAGGCTGTGAAGCTACTGATGCGTTATCTGCGCCCGTGTGCGCGCTCGATGTCCTTCGGGCTTTCGATCAAGGTCCTTGCCACCTTGCTTGAGCTGATGCTTCCCTTTATTTTAAGTCATATTCTGGACGTGATCGTGCCGCGGCAAAGCGTGCTTCAGATCCTTGTGTGGGGCGGCGCGATGCTGCTTTGCGCCATCGGCGCCTATTTCGGAAACGTCATCGCCAACCGCAACGCCGCGCGCGTGGCGCGCGATGCCTCGCGGCATATCCGCCACGATCTGTTTGCGGCGACGATGCACCTCTCGGCAAAAAAGACCGACCGCTTTACCATTCCGTCGCTGGAGTCCCGCCTGACCTCGGACACCTACAACGTCCACCACTTCATCGGCATGATGCAGCGCATGGGCGTGCGCGCGCCGATGCTGCTCTTTGGCGGCATAGCGATCACGCTATTTTTGGACTGGCGCCTCGCGCTCATTCTGCTGGCGATCCTGCCCCTTATCGGCGTGGCCGTCTTTGCCATTGCACGGCGCGGACTGCCCCTGTATCAAAAAAGCCAGCAGGCCGTGGACGGCATGGTGCGCGTGGTGCGCGAGGACTGCCAGGGCGTGCGCGTGGTAAAGGCACTCTCCCGCGAGGAATATGAAAAGGCGCGCTTTGACGCCGCCAACACGGCGCTCATCGACGCGGAGCACCGCGCGGGCGTGGTGATGGCATCGTCGCAGCCCGTGATGAGTCTGCTTTTACACGTGGGACTTTCCCTTGTCATCGGGCTTGGCGCGATCTTCGTACAGGGCGGTGTGTCCGCCCCCGGGCGCATCATCGCCTTTATGCAGTATTTCACGCTGATGTCCACCGCGATGTCGGTCATCACACGTATCTTCGCCCAGTACAGCAAATGTATGGCGTCCGCCGCCCGTATCGAAGAGGTCATTGGCGCGGCAGAACAGGATAAAATGCCGAAAAACCCCGATACGGGTGTGGAAAACGCCCCGCACATCCAATTTGATGACGTCAGCTTTTCCTACAATGGGCGGCGCGATAACCTCAAAAACATCAGCTTTTCTCTCCCCCGCGGCGGCACTTTAGGCATCATCGGTGCGACGGGCGCGGGCAAGACCACGCTCGTGCAGCTTCTGATGCGCTTTTACGATGCGGATCGCGGACGCATTCTCATTGACGGGTGCGACGTGCGGGAGCTGGGCGAAAAGGCATTGCGCGCACGCTTCGGCGTGGTGATGCAAAACGACTTCATCTATGCCGACACCGTGGCGGAAAATATCCGCTTTGGGCGTGACATTTCAAACGAGCAGATGCGCCGCGCCGCGCGTCTGGCGCAGGCCGAGGAGTTTATCGAGGCATTCCCCGAAAAATACGAGCATCTCTTAACCACCAAGGGCACCAACGTGTCGGGCGGTCAGCGTCAGCGACTGCTCATCGCGCGGGCCCTGGCGGGTGAACCCGAAATTCTGGTGTTGGACGACGCCTCGTCCGCGCTGGATTACCGCACCGACGCCAATCTGCGCGCCGCGATCAAAGAGGGCTCTCGCGCCACCACCGTGATCGTGGCGCAGCGCGTGTCCTCGGTGATGCATGCAGATCACATTCTTGTGTTGGAGGACGGCGCCGTGCTTGCCGCGGGCAAGCACGAAGAGCTGCTTTCCAGTTGCCGCGCCTACCGCGAGATCAGCGAATCGCAGATGGGAGGTGCGTTCCTTGAATAATCCCGGATTTGGAGGGGGCGGCGGCGGACTTGGCAACTCCCGCTCTCTCAGTAGCACCACGGTCGACCAAGCACAGACGCGCGCGAACAAGCTCCGCGTGCTGCGCCGTATGGGAAAATATCTGTTTTCTCACCCCGTTTGGGTGCTTATTGCGCTCTTTTTGATGCTTTCCTCAAACCTTCTCGCGCTTGCCGCGCCCAAGATCTCTGCCGTGGCGATCGACCTCATTCAGGCGGGCGCGGGCAACGTCGCGCTGGATCAAGTCTTCTTCTACGTGCTGCTTTTGCTCGCGTGCTACACGCTTTCCGCGCTGCTCGCCTGGCTGCTGGCCGTGTCTATGGTGCATCTGAGCCAGAAGATCATCTACCGACTTCGCCGTGAGGTGTTTGAGCACCTCACCACCCTGCCCGTCGGCTACTTCGACACGCATCAGACGGGCGACATCATCAGCCATATTTCCTATGATATTGATACCCTGAACGCCTCGCTTTCCCACGACCTGCTGCAGGTCTGCGCCAGTATGGTGACGGTGGTGGGCGCGCTTGGTATGATGATCTCGATCTCCCCCGTGCTGGTGCTGGTCTTTGCCATCACCGTTCCCGCGTCGCTGATCTTCACGCGCTACAAATCCCGCCGCGTGCGCCCTCTGTTCAAGGAGCGCTCGATGAAGCTCGGGGCGCTCAACGGCTACGCCGAGGAGATGCTGTCGGGGCAAAAGACGATCCGCGCCTACTCGCGCGAGGACGTGATCCTTTCCCGCTTTGATACGCGCAACAACGACGCGGTCGAGGCGTATTACCGCGCGGACTGGTACGGCGCAATGATCGGCCCCGCCGTCAATATGATCAGCAACGCTTCCATCGCGCTGGTCACGATGTTCGGCGGGCTGCTCTATATGCTGACCGTAAGCGGCGCGGCGCTCCCCGCCGCGATGACGCTCACGCTGGGCGGCGTTTCCGCCTTTGTGCAATACTCCCGCCGCTTCGCGGGTCCCATCAACGAGATGGCGAATATCTTTCACGAGCTGCAATCCGGCATCGCCGCCGCGGAGCGTGTGTTCCGCCTTCTGGACGAGCCGAGTGAGAAGGCCGATCGCGAGGGCGCCACGGTGCTCACGCAGGTACAAGGCGCGGTCGATTTTGAGGGCGTGGATTTCGGTTATACCCCCGAACGGGTCATCTTAAAGGACCTTTCCCTGCGTGTGCGCCCCGGCATGACGGTGGCGATCGTCGGCCCCACGGGCGCGGGCAAGACCACCATTATCAATCTGTTGATGCGCTTTTACGACGTGCAATCGGGCGAGATCCGCGTGGACGGCACCGAGCTGCGCGACGCCACGCGACGCTCGCTACGCGCCGCCTATACGATGGTGCTGCAGGACACGTGGCTGTTTGGCGGCACGATATTGCAAAACATCACCTATGGGCGCGAGGACGCCACGCGCGAGCAGGCGATCGAGGTCGCCAAGGAAGCGCATATCCACGAATTTATCGAGGCGCTGCCGCAAGGATATGATACCGTTCTTTCCGACGATGCCGTCAATATCTCCAAGGGACAAAAGCAGCTGATCACCATCGCGCGCGCGATGCTTTCCGACGCACCGATGCTGATCTTGGACGAGGCGACCTCTAACGTGGATTCGCGCACCGAGCAGCAGATCCAGGCCGCGATGCAGCGCCTGATGCAAAACCGCACCGCCTTTGTGATCGCGCACCGCCTTTCCACCATTCAGAATGCCGACGTGATCCTCGTGCTGCAAAACGGACAGGTCATCGAGTCGGGCAACCACACGCAGCTGATGCAAAGGGGCGGCTTCTACGCTTCACTTTATAACTCGCAATTCTCGTAATTTGCCGAAAGGAGGGCAAGCATGAAGATCACGTTATTTGCCCTCAACGGCTCGCACGCGCACAGTGCGCTTGCGGTGCGGTGCCTCAAAACCGCGCTCGCAGGGGGCGGCTTTGACGCCGTGATCGTCGAGGGAAATCTGCGCGACCGCACCCTTTCGCTGCTCTCCCGCCTTGCCGAGCAAAATGCGGACTTGTACGGCTTTTCCTGCTATATCTGGAATATCGAGCAGATGCTGTCGATGGCGCAAGATCTCAAGGCGATCCGCCCCAACTGCCGCATTTTGCTCGGTGGCCCCGAGGTATCCTTCGACGTGGAGCGCTTCGAGGCGCTCCCCTTTGTGGATCATATCATCACGGGCGAGGGCGAGGGGGCGATCCTCTCACTTGTGCGCGCACTGCAAGCGGGCGAAGCGCCCCCGCGCGTGATCGCGGGCGCGCCCGACGAGCACTTTGCCGCGCGCGGCATTCATTATGATAAAACTCGCCCCGTCCCGCCACTTGTTTACTACGAAAGCGCGCGCGGGTGTCCGTTCTCCTGCGCGTTTTGCCTGTCCTCGGCACAAGCGGGCGTGCGCGCCAAGTCCGCCGAAAAAACGCTGGCCGAGCTTTTAGAGTTCGAGCAGATCGAGGGGCATTTCACGGTGAAGCTGATCGATCGCACCTTCAATTTCGACCGCGAGCGTGCCAAAGCGATCTGGCGCGGCTTGTTGGACGAGAAATACACAAAATGCTATCATTTCGAGATTGCCGCACACCTTTTGGACGAGGAGTGCTTCGAGATCCTTGCCGACGTGCCGAAGGGAAAATTCCGTTTGGAGATCGGCGTGCAAAGCACGAACCCCGATACGATAAGGGCGATCGGGCGTGCGCTCGATACGGACAAAACGCTTGCCGCGCTGGAGCGGTTGCACGAAAAGGGAAATCTGCACGTTCACGCGGATCTGATCGCAGGACTTCCGCACGAGGGCTACGGATCGTTTGCAAAATCCTTTGATGACGTGTACGGAAAGGGAAATGTGCTTCAGCTGGGCATTTTGAAGCTTCTTCGCGGCTCGCGCATGAGAAGAGAGGCTGAAAAATA
>JAZRFG010000066.1:0-8085 GCA_045661265.1 Eubacteriales bacterium | reverse complement strand
CCCTCTCGGCGCACGGGAAAGATCTCAAGGTTCAGCTCCTGCTCCAAGATCGCGCGCGTGTACTCCAGCGCCAGAATATCGTTGGCAGCGGGTGTGTCACCCAGCGCCGCGAAATGCGCGGCGGCGTCGCCCGTGTCCGGCGAGCGCTCCTCGAAGCAGCGCTCGAAATCCACGTCATTGAGGCGGCGTGCACCCGCAAGGATCGCTTCCCTATCCGCCGTTTCGCTGCCAAATGCCAGCACGCCGCACCCAACGCCCGCAAGTGCGCGCACGCCCGCGGTGGCAAAATAGCGTGCCGAGCCCGCCGCGTACGGGAAAGGGAGCTCCAGCACCAGATCCGCACCCGCGGCCAGCGCCATTTCAGCGCGTGCGTGCGGGGGCAAGATCGCCGCCTCGCCGCGTTGCACAAAGTCGCCGCTCATCAGGCAGATCACCACGCCGTGCTCGCGCGCACGCTCCAACAGATACGCGTGCCCCGCGTGGAAAGGATTATATTCGCAAATAATGCCGACTGCTTGCATCTTTTTCCCTTTCTTTATATTTTTATAGTAAATAACTTGAAAACAAAGGATAATTATGGTATACTAATACAGGTAAAAATTTTTTGGAGGATATTCACATGAACGTTTTGATCGTAAACGCGGGCTCCAGCTCTCTGAAGTATCAGCTGATCAACACCGCGACCGAGGAGGTCGCCGCAAAGGGTATTTGCGAGCGTATCGGCACCGAGGGCGCGCTGATCGACCACAAGCTTCTCACCAAGGACGTCAAGGTCAAGGAAAATCACACCATGAACAACCACGCCGACGCACTGCGCGTCGTGATCGACAAGCTGCTTGACGCAGAGTGCGGCTGCGTTTCCAGTATGGACGAGATCGAGGCAGTCGGTCACCGCGTCGTGCACGGCGGCCCCTACTTCTCCGGCTCTATGCTGCTGGGTGGTGACGTGCTGGACAAGCTCAAGCTCTGCAACGATTTCGCTCCCCTTCACACGCCCCCCGCAATCATGGGTATTGAGGGCGCGCTTGCGGTCATGCCCGACAAGCCCCAGGCACTGGTGTTCGACACCGCGTTCCATCAGACGATGGAGCCCGCCGCCTATATGTACGCGCTTCCCTATGAGGCATACGAGAAATACGGCATTCGCCGCTACGGCTTCCACGGCTCCTCTCACCGCTTCGTTTCCGCTGAAATGTGCAAAATCCTTGGTAAGACCGAGGGCACGCGCATTGTGACCTGTCACATCGGCAACGGCTCCTCGATCTCTGCCGTCAAGGACGGCAAGTGCGTGGATACCTCGATGGGCTTCACCCCTCTTGCAGGTGTGGAGATGGGCACGCGTTGCGGCGACATCGACCCCGCCATCGTCACCCTTCTGATGGAGAAGATGAACCTTTCCACCAAGGAAGTGAACGACCTGATGAACAAGAAGTCGGGCTTCCTCGGGCTCACGGGCTTCTCCTCTGACTCCCGCGACCTGGAGGCCGCCATTTCCGCAGGCCCCGCCGACCCCAACTATGAAAAGTCGAAGCTCGCCATGGAGCTTCTCTCCTACCAGATCAAGAAGTATATCGGCAGCTACGCCGCCGCAATGAACGGTCTTGATGCCATCGTCTTCACCGCCGGTCTTGGTGAGAACAATCCCCACCTGCGCGAGATGGTCTGCGAGAACATGGAGTACTATGGCATCGAGCTTGACAAAGAGCTCAACGCCAAGATGCTGCGCCAGTCCAATATCGTCAAGCTTTCCACCGATGCTTCCCGCGTCGCCGTGTACCTGATCCCCACCAACGAGGAGCTGGTCATCGCCCGCGACACCGAGGCGCTGGTGAAGGGCACGCTTTAATCAAGTATAGCACACACACACTGATTTCGCAAGTGCAAAAGGAGAAAATATGAGCAACAAGGTTTTGAAATCTCTCGAAAACTTCGGGGGCGTCAAGGGCCCCGTGGTCACCATCGTGATGGACGGCGTGGGTCTGGCTCCCGACACCGCCGGCAATGCCGTCAAGCTTGCCTTTACCCCCGTACTGGATAAGCTGCTTGCCGAGCGCCCCATGGTCGCGCTTCGCGCACACGGCACCGCTGTGGGTCTTCCCTCTGACGACGATATGGGTAACTCTGAGGTCGGTCACAACGCCCTTGGCGCAGGACAGGTCTTTGCACAGGGTGCCAAGCTCGTGTCCAACTCGATCGAGTCCGGCAAGATGTTCGCTTCTGCCACCTGGCAGGAGCTGATCGCAGGCGTAAAGGCATCGGGCGGCACGCTCCATTTCCTCGGCCTTTTCTCGGACGGTAACGTGCACTCTCACATCGACCACCTCAAGGCAATGGTGAAGCAGGCCAAGAACGAGGGCGTCAAGTGCGTCCGTATCCATACCCTTATTGACGGCCGCGACGTGGGCGAGACCTCCGCGCTGGAGTATATCGATCCGTTCGAAGCGTTCCTTGCAGACCTCAACGACGCGAGCTTCGACGCGGCGATCGCCAGCGGCGGTGGCCGTATGACCATCACGATGGACCGTTACGAGGCCAACTGGAGCATGGTAGAGCTCGGCTGGAAGACCCACGTGCTGGGTGAGGGCCGCCGCTTTGCATCTGCCACCGAGGCCGTGAAGACCTACCGCGACGAGCTGCACGTCATCGACCAGGATCTGCCCCCCTTCGTCATCGAAAAGGACGGCAAGCCGATGGGCACCATCGAGGACGGCGACAGCGTGATCTTCTTCAACTTCCGCGGTGACCGCTCCATCGAGATCTCCAAGACCTTTGACAGCGGCGCGGACTTTGACAAGTTCGACCGCGTGCGCGTGCCCAAGGTCATTTATGCCGGCATGCTGGAGTACGACGGCGACCTGCACATTCCCGCCAAGTATCTGGTCGCGCCCCCCGAGATCACCAACACGATGGGTGAGTATCTCGCAAGCACGGGCGTTTCTCAGTACGCCATCTCCGAGACCCAGAAATACGGTCACGTGACCTACTTCTGGAACGGCAACAAGTCGGGCAAGTTCTCCGAGGAGCTGGAAACCTACGTCGAGGTTCCCTCTGACGTGGTGCCCTTTGAGCAGCGCCCCTGGATGAAGTGTGCCGAGATCACCGATAAACTCATCGAAGCGCTGGAAAGCGGCAAGTATCAGTATCTGCGCGTCAACTTCCCCAACGGCGATATGGTAGGTCACACCGGCTCGCTTGCCGCCACCCGCTGCTCGATGGAAGCACTGGACATTCAGCTCGGCCGTCTGCTCCCCGTCATCGACAAAATGGGCGGCGTGGCACTGATCACCGCCGACCACGGCAACGCCGACGAAATGTATGAAACCGACAAAAAGGGCCAGCCCAAGGCAGGCAAGGACGGCTCCTTTAAGGCCAAGACCAGCCACACCCTTAACCGCGTGCCCTGCATCATCTACGACAACACGGACGCAGCTAAGAACTACACCGTGAAAGCAGATGACGGCCGCTTCGGACTTTCCAACGTGGCCGCCACGATGGTCAATCTGATGGGCTATCAGGCACCCGAAATGTGGGACGAAAGCGTCATCGACGTAAAGTAACAACAAACGAACGGCACCCCGCGCAGGGTGCCGTTTTTTATGCTAAAAAAACACCGCAGGCACGCCTGCGGTGTTTTGATTTCTTTTTAATCAGGGCTTCTTGTTGCAAATACCGACGACATGGGGATTGTTGACGTCGTAGTTGACGTAGTTCAGCGTCTGGCCCGAAATAATGTCATAGACGTTTTCGTAATCGGGCTCATACTTCGAACCATTCATCTTCAGCACAAGCGTCACATAGCCCGTATCCTCCAGCGAGGTGGGGGCGCTCTTGACGGTGTTGCCGGAAAGGTAGACGTACTTGGTGCTGCTCAACTGCATGACAAACCTGTCAACCTCGTACCACCATTCCGTGCTGGAAGTATTCGCAAGATAGTGGTCCTTCACTGTCCACAGGTTGTTGGGCCACCAGACCACAGTAGCCTTCACTGTGTCGTAAAGATCGATCTCACAACCCGCGTTGCCGTGGTGCGCCAGGGAGATCATATCCGACTTCAGGTAGTCGCCGTACATCGCGCAAAGGAAGCGGCTCTGCCAGCGGTTGGCGTCACCCGTCCAAAGCATGGTGATAGGATCGGCCTTGGAGGCATTCTTGTTGTAAAGGGACATACGCACCACGGTGTTGGTATCGTTGGAGTTGTCGGTGGTAATGGGGTTCAGATCCTCCCAAGTGGTAAGAACCTCAAGTTCAGCGTTGGCAAAGTAAAGCTTCATGCCCGTGTGGGGCTTGATCAGCTTACAGCCATTGAACTTTTTCAAAATGTTGTCCAAAGCCGCAGGAGCGCCTTCTTTAACGTTCACATCTCTCCACTGGCTGACCGAGTTCTCGGCGGGGAGATTGGCGATCGCGTACTCGACCTTCAAAAGGCCCTGAGCGCCATATTTGTTCGCCACCTTTTCAAATGCACCGAAGTGATCCAGATGGCCGTGCGTCAGCACCCAAGCCGCAAGGGTAACGGGATCCCCCGTGGTGGGCTCTTTGTCTTTGCCCCATACCTCCTTGTATGCTGCGCGCAGTGCATTCCAAAGCACCTCGGCTGACTCGCCACCGGAAAGAACGCCGCCGCCGTCAAAGAGGATGAAGCGACCGTCCTCCAACGTGATGATATAGCAAAGACCGGTATCAACACCGTTGAGCGGGATCGTGGTAATCTTGGACTCGGTCTTTTTCGGGTAAGACAGCGACTGAGTCAGTACGGCGGCATCGGGCAGGGAAGCGTTTTTCTGGGTAGAGGCCACGATACGAATGCAGGTATTGAAGTGATCGTATACCTCGCCGACGTACTTCTCGTCCACCTTCTTAGAAACGGTATAGTCATACTTGGTGTAATATTCGCTCTTATGCGAGAAAGCGTTAAAGGCCACGTACAGGCAAATGCCGTCCTTCTGGCTTGTGAAGGTGGTGAACACGTTTTCCTGAATGGTGCTTTCCGTATAAACGGTGTAGCCGGCGGCCTTCAGCTGCTGGCAGTAAGCATCGTAAGCGGCGCGGTTCACGCCGGTACCGGTGTAAAGGTACTCAAGCGCGCCGTTGCTGCCGGTCATCGTGTTGTAAAGAGAGATGCCCGCGCCCTCGGGTCTGGGGAACTCGGTCACCCACTCCTCTTCGGAGGAGCCCATCAAGCGGAAGTGCTGGGGGATCTCCACGATCTTATTGCTACCATTTACCACCGTGCCCTCAACCAGCACGTCGCTGTAGGCGGCGGTAGCCAGTGCCAGGGTTGCTTCGCTCCAACCGGTGACCACGACCTTCTGCTCAGTAGAGGTGATGATATACTCCTCTGCACCAATGGCGGAAAGCGCCTCCTTGGTCTCGTTACGGTTCGTAAGACCAACAAGGACCTCCTTGTCCGTGGTCTCCTTGTCCGTTCTGATCATCGCGGTGAAAAGCTTTTTCTGAATACCGGTCTGCGCGGACATTTTCTCACAGAACTTGTCAACGACGATCAGAGGATACTCCTCTTCCTCGACGTCCACACCGCTGCTCAAGTTAATGTAAGCACCGGGGCGCACGCCAATCCCATCCTGATAGACGTAGGAATGCGTCTGCTTCATCGCGTCGATAGACTTCTCGTTCGAGTCTGCCAGCTTGATGGTGCCAAGCTCCTCGGCAAGCATCTTCTCGTTGAGAGTCAGCACCTTGTCCTGTGCGTTCTTCAGATACTTCTCGGAGAAGTAGGTCACGCCCATCAGCGTGAACAGGTTGCTGGTACCCACGATAACGATCTTGTTATCCGTTACCTGCACGATAAAGCCGTTGCCATCGATCTTAGAGAGCGCCTTCTTGCTCTCCTCACGCTCGGTAAGGCCGATCAAGATCTCCTTGTCCTCCGCCTTGGAGCGCGTGGACTTCATTTCGCTCAGGGTGACGGACTTGCCGACAATATCGGTCACTCTCTGTGCGAAAAGCTTCATCTGATTTCTGAACATAGGGGTGTAGTTGGAGCCGCTCTGCGATGCGCCGTAAACGACAACGTAATCGGAAACATCCACGTCGACGGTGCTCTTGCTCAGCTCCAGAATGCCCTCGTCAATGCTGCCGCAGGATGCAAACAGTGCGACGCAACCGCAAAGCATCAAGACAGCAAGGAAAAGGGAAAGCAGCTTAACCTTTCTCATTTCAAAATCCTCCTTGTAAAACACGAGTATTTTACGGCATCATTATACCATTTTTTCACAAAGCCCGCAAGGGTTTTGCGCGTTATTTTGTTTTTTGTTTACAAACTAATCACGGTAGTTCACAGGAATCTGCCAGGTCAGCACCTCGTGCGCGCCGTGGTAATCCCGTGCCGCCACAAAGGACACAACCCCCGTGTCGTCCACCCCGCAAATGCCGAAGATCTGCAGTTCCCCCAGTAAAAGGGAAAGATCTGCCAGCTCAAGGAGCGTGGCGCTTTGCACGTCATACAGCCAAAACGCGGTGTTGGTGCTGATCAACAGCGCCCCGTCCCACACGGCAAGCCCTGCCCACGCGGTCTGATAATAGGTCGTGGGGCCGCTGTACCATATGGCACCCTCCAGCGTTTGCACAGGGGTCATTTGCGTGGCGCTGCCTCGATAGAGCTTGGCGCACTTGGCCGCAGTATCAAAAAGCGTACAATAATAATATTCCCCCAGCTTGACCATCGCCGTGTTGGTATTGCGCCAAACGGCAGAATCATAGCGCGTGCTCGTCGCACTCTCCGAGGTATACCACTTCGCGGTGCGCCCGCCGTTGTAAAGCGCCTTGCTGCTCAACAAGAAATAATCGTAACTCACATAGGAGGGATACACGGGGCTTTGCTCGCCGCCCGCGTCGTCCCAGGTGACGTCAACGTGATACCACTCACCGTCCAGCTTGACAAGATTCCACGCGTGCTCCATCTCATCGCTGATTACAGGCAGCGCGGGGATCCCCGCCGCATCGCAAAGCGCGATCATCGCCAGCATATACGCCTGGCACACGCCCCGCCCCGTTTTGAAAAAGTTATAGGCGTCGCGGATCGGCGTGCCGGAAAGGCCCTCGTAATCGTAGACGTAGTTCTGCACCAGATAGTCGTGCAGGTACATCACCTTATCAAAATCCGTAGCACCCGCCGGAATACCGCTTACGATCCCTTGCACCGCGCTCTCGTAAAACGCGTTCATCTGCACGCTCTGCTCGGCAGTATACAGATAGCTCAGCTCCAAGCGCTGCACCGTGGTTTCCCCCTGCAGGGTATAGTAGCGATAGGAATGCTCCACATAAAAAAGCGCCGGATTGGTAAAGAAGAAGCGGGATACCTCCTCCTGCAGTTCCTGTGCCGTATAGCCGAAGCGTGCCACGTCCACCTCGGTCTGACGCGCCTGTGCGGCGGCGTACAGCACCTCGCAAAGCGCAGCGTCCGGCTCCACCAGCACGCCGGAACTCCCCTCACCGCCGGCGGGCGGCGGGGTGTCCGGTGCGGGCTCCTGCGTCTGTGGCTCCTCCAGCGCCTGCTTGATCAGCGCGGCAGCCTTTTGCGCAAGCATCTCCCAGACACCGGCACGCTCCAGCAACCGCACCGCACCAAAACAAACAGACGCAAAAAGGGCGAGCGCAAGCAACAGAATCAAAAGCTTCTTCACAAGCACTCCCCCCTCTCGTTGGTATGGTGTTTTATTTCGCGTTCATTTTCAAATACGCGTTGATGAAGCCGTCGATATTGCCGTCCATCACCGCGTCGATGTTGCCGTTCTCATAGCCCGTGCGGGTATCCTTGGCAAGCGTATAGGGCATGAACACGTAGGAGCGGATCTGGCTGCCCCACTCGATGTTCACCTTGTTGCCCTGGATCTCCTCGATGGTGTCCAGACGCTCGCGCAGCTTGATTTCCATCAGCTTTGCCTTCAGCATCTTCATGGCAGTTTCCTTGTTCTGCAGCTGCGAGCGCTCGGTCTGGCAGCCGACCACGATGCCCGTGGGCTTGTGCAGAATACGGATCGCAGAGTCGGTCTTGTTGATGTGCTGACCACCCGCACCGCTGGAACGATGCGCCGTGACCTCGATATCCTCGTCACGGACCACCAC
>JAZRFG010000065.1:0-1677 GCA_045661265.1 Eubacteriales bacterium | reverse complement strand
TTTTTGCAAACAGCGCGGCGCTGTTCGGCTCCTACTTTATCACGCTTTGCCTGGTGCTTTGCAACGGCCTTGTCGCTTACGTGCTGCTTTGCCGTGAAAAATGGCGTTTTTGTGCCGTTGGTGTCGCGGCGGTGCTGATCTTTGCGCTGGGCGCGGGTGCGCTTGGCTATGCTGTGGCTGCCCCCGAATCGGGCGATTCGATCGTGGTCGCCGCGGTACAGGGCAATATCGGCTCCTCGCAAAAGTGGAGCTCGTCCAGCAATACCAAAACGGTAGAGATTTATACCCGCTATACCGCCGAGGCGGTGGCGGCGGGCGCAGAGCTGATCGTTTTCCCGGAAACCTTTTTGCCCTATACGCTCACCGAGGATAACTGGATCGGCGAGTTTGTGCGGGGCCTTGCAACCGAGTATCAAGTTACCATTATGTGCGGCGCGCTGCACCGCGAGGGTGGCGAGCGCTACAACGGCGTGTTCACCTTTTACCCCGATGGCAGCATGGATAGCACGGTATACACCAAGCGCCACCTGGTGCCCTTTGGTGAGTACGTGCCCTGGCGCCCTGTGATCGAAATGCTGCTGCCCATTTTGTCTGACATCAATATGCTTTCCGACGATTTCGCCGCGGGCAAGGACAGCGCTCTCATTGAAACGCCCTTTGGCAAGGTGGGGGGACTGATCTGCTTCGACTCGATCTATGAGCGACTCACGCTGGATAGCGTGCGGGACGGCGCCGAACTTTTGGTGCTGCCCACCAACGACTCCTGGTTCACCGACTCTGCCGCGGTGTATATGCACTCCTCGCAGGCGCGCCTGCGCGCCATTGAAAGCGGCAGATGGATCGTGCGCTCGGCGGATACGGGCATTTCCTCGATCATTGATCCGCGCGGCGAAGCGCACGACGAGCTTGCCCCTTTGGTGGACGGTGTTTCGATCGCCACGGCGTACGTGAGCGATGCGCGCACGGTGTACTCCTATATCGGAAACACGCTGATCTATCTTTTGGTCGCGGCGCTTGTGGCGCTTCCCGCGAGCGAAGTGTGGCTTTTTGTAAAGCGTAAAAAAGAAAAATAAAAAAAGAAAACCGCCGTGAGGCGGTTTTCTTTTTGTTCCACGCGAAATTAGTCGGTGACGTAGGGAAGCAGAGCAACCTGACGTGCACGCTTGATCGCGGCGTTCAGCTCGCGCTGATGCTTTGCGCATGCGCCGGAAATACGGCGGGGCAGGATCTTGCCGCGCTCGCTGATGAACTTGCGAAGCTTTGCAGTGTCCTTGTAATCGATGAACTCAACCTTATCCTCGCAGAAGATGCAAACCTTTTTTCTCTTGCGGTTCATGGGGCGAGCAGGACGTGCTGCGTTTTCAACTCTATTATCCATTGTTACGAATCCTCCTGTTAGATTTTGTGACGGTCGGCTCAGAAGGGCAGATCGTCCTCGGCCTTCATCTCCTCAAAGTTGGGAGCTGCACCCACGGGGGTGGAGAAGGACGGTGCGGTGTACGCGTCGGGCGTGTAGCCGGCGGGGGCGCCTGCCTCGTTGCGGCTGTCAACGAACATAGCTTCGTCAACGACCACCTCGGTGGCATAGCGGCGGTTACCCTGCTGATCCTGCCAGGTTCTGGTCTGGAGGGAACCGGTCACACAAAGGGCAGAGCCCTTCTTGAAATACTTGGAAAT
>JAZRFG010000064.1:0-2439 GCA_045661265.1 Eubacteriales bacterium | reverse complement strand
TTGGACACCGAGGTGATGCTTCACGAGCTGGCAAGCGCGGGCTATGAGATCACGCCCGACGAAACCGAGGCCGAGATCGTTGTGATCAACACCTGTGGCTTCATCGAAAGTGCGAAAAAAGAGGCGATCGAAAACATTCTGGACGTGGCGTGGCTCAAAAAGCACAATGGCCTCAAGGGAATCGTGGTCACGGGCTGCCTTGCCGAGCGCTACCGCGAGCAGATCTTCGAGGAGATGCCCGAGGTGGACGCGCTGCTTGGCGTGGGCAGTATTCACCACATTGTCGACGCTGTGCAAAGCATCGAGAAGCGCAAGAGCAAAAAGGCGCCCAAGTATGCGTCCTTTGAGGACAAGAACACGGTGAAGCTCGGTGGCGAGCGCATCCTCACCACCCCCGAATATTATGCCTACTTGAAGATCGCAGAGGGCTGTGACAACCGTTGCGCCTACTGCGCGATCCCCTCGATCCGCGGCAAGTTCCGCTCCCGCCCGATCGAGGATCTGGTTGCTGAGGCCAAAGAGCTTTCGGCGCTTGGCGTCAAAGAGCTTTGCATCGTGGCGCAGGATATCACCCGCTACGGCAAGGATCTTTACGGCGAATACCGCCTGCACGAGCTGTTGCACCGCATCACCGAGGAAACGAGCATTCCGTGGATCCGCTTGCTTTACGCCTACCCCGACAAGGTGACGGACGAGCTGATCGCCGAGATCCGCGACAACCCCCGTATTCTCAAGTATCTTGACCTGCCCCTGCAGCACATTTCCGACCCCGTGCTTGCCCGTATGAACCGCCACGGTGACAGCAAGATGATCCGCGAGGTTATCGGCAAGCTGCGCCGCGAGATCAAGGATCTCACGCTTCGCACCACCTTTATCGTCGGCTTCCCAGGCGAGACTGAGGAGGATTTTGAGCAGTTGTGCGAATTCGTGCAGGAGGTGCGCTTCGAGCACATGGGCGCGTTCGCTTACTCCGCCGAGGAGGGCACTCCCGCAGCCGAGATGGAGGACCAGATCGACGAGCAGACCAAGCAGGACCGCGTGGACATTCTGATGAAGGCGCAGATGCAGATCAATGCCGAGGACAACGAAAAGAAGATCGGCAAGACCGTGCGCGTGCTGGTGGAGGACTTCGACCCCGTCAGCGAGGCGCATTTCGGCCGCAGCGAGGCAGACGCCCCCGAGATCGACGGCAAGGTCTATTTCAAATGCGAGCGCCGCGTGGCGCCCGGCAGTATGATCGACGTTAAGGTGCGCGATGTGGTGGACTACGACCTGTACGGCCGCGGCATTCTTCCCAAAAATTAAAGGAGAGCTGTTATGAGTAAAATGAATCTTCCCAACAAGCTGACGTTGCTTCGTCTTTGCCTTGTTCCTGTGATTGTGATCTTTTTGTTGCTGCCGATCAATCCTTACGTTTGCTACGGCGTTGGCGCGGTGGTTTTTGCCTTCACCGCCGTCACCGATATGCTGGACGGGCGTATTGCCCGCGCGAACGGTCTTGTGACCAATTTCGGCAAGTTTATGGATCCCGTGGCGGACAAGTTTATGGTCATCGGCACGATGATGGCGCTCCTGTTCCGTATGACGAATCCGCAGATCTATGGCATTCCCTATCAAACCTATTATCTGCTTGCGTTCTTCGTGGTGCTTTTGATGGTCATCTTCCGCGAGTTTGCCATCACCTCGCTTCGTCTGGTGTTGGTCAACGTGTCGGGTGAGGTGGTCGCCGCCAATATTCTCGGTAAGCTCAAGACCGTTGTGCAGATCGTATTTATCGGCTCCGTGATGATCGAGCCGCTGCTGGATGCCCTGATCGTGCATTTCTTCCCCGGCTTCCCGATCGCCGGCGTGTACCCCATCTCTCTTGTCTTGATGGTAGCCACGCTCGTGCTGACGGTATGGTCCGGTTACAACTACCTCAAGGGCGGCTGGAAGCACATCTCCACCGACTGGTAAAAGAAAGCCGCAAGCATTGCTTGCGGCTTTTCTTTTGCAAAGTAAAAAGCACCCGACCAAGGTCGGGTGCTTTTTTTGTTGGTTTGCTTGTAATACAAAACGTATTAGTAGCCAACCTTCTCCCAGCATGCGAAGGGAGCAGCAAGCTCTTCGCTGATGTAGACCTGGGTCTTCTTGGTCTGCAGCATAGAGGAGGGCAGGTAGGGAGTGATCGGGCCGTGCGTGCAAAGACGGCTGGTCATTCTCTGCCAAGAGGAGAAGGTACCGCAGGTAGCCAGAGCGTGAACCTCGATACGCTCCTTGGCGCGCATCACGTCAAGGGGACCGATGGTAGCGGCCTTGGGAGGAACGTTAGCGATATCACCGGACTGACCGAACGTACCGTTCAGGGAGTTCTGAAGAATGGTCATGGGGTGAAGCGTTACGAGTTTCGCGGGCTGACTAAGCCACTCCTCAATGTCGCCCGAGCCGATGAACTCGGGA
>JAZRFG010000063.1:0-3117 GCA_045661265.1 Eubacteriales bacterium | reverse complement strand
CGCCCGCTGCTCTTTGCCGAAATGAAAGCCGAGAAAGCGGCCGATCCTGAAGGCGTGCTCTGTGGTCAGCGTAACGTTCGCTTCGCCGCGAAAGCCGTCCGTTCCGAAATATTTTCCCATAATATACTCCTTCAAAAGCGTTTTGATTCCATAGTTAGCGTATGCAAGGCGCGACAAAAGTAGAGCAGGGGAATTTGCGCTTGCGCGCAAAAGCGGTTTGTACTTGTAATTTGCTTTGAAATGTGATACACTATACAAAAACAGAGTAAGGAGGGGCGAGGATGCAGTTTTTGGCAGACGAAAAATCAAGCGGCAAGCTTTTGCGGCAATTTTTGCGCGAGCGCGGCGTGTCCGCCACGCTCCTTGCCAAGCTCAAGCGCCGCGAGGGCGGCATTTTGCAAAACGGCGAGCCCGTGACGGTGCGCGCTGTCCTGCGCGCGGGGGACGTGATCACGCTTGGTGTGGAGGACAAAGAGCACAGCGCGCACGTGGCGCCGCGCGATCTGCCTGTCGAGATCCTTTTGCATACCGCAGACTACACCGTGGCAAACAAGCCCTGTAATATGCCCACTCACCCCTCGCACGGACATCACGAGGATACGCTGGCCAATGCGCTGGCTTACCGACTTTCGGGGGAGGGGGCACCCTTTCGCCCGCGCTTTATCAACCGTCTTGACCGCAATACCACCGGCGCGGTGCTGGTTGCCAATCACGCGCTTGCTGCTGCGATGCTCTCGCGCGCGATGGTGGCGGGGCAGATCCAAAAGACCTATCTTGCCTTGGTGCACGGTACCGTGATGGACTCCGTGCATTTGGAAACCGGTATTCGCCGCCGGGAGGAGAGCATCATCACCCGCGAGGTCTGCCCGCAGGACGCGGGCGAGCTTGCCGTCACGGACGTGACACCGCTTGTTGCGGGCAAGGAGTTTTCGCTCGTGCGGCTCACGCCTCGCACGGGGCGCACTCACCAGCTTCGCGTGCATATGGCGCATCTGGGGCATCCGTTGCTTGGGGACGAGCTTTACGGCATTCCCGACGACTTTCCGCGTCACGCTTTGCACGCGCGCGGACTGGAATTTCCCGCGCCGCAAACAGGCGAGCGCGTGCGCGTTTTCGCGCCGCTGCCCGCGGATATGCGAGAGCGGATCGCTTTGCTGGGAAGGGAGGCGCTGATCCTTGCACAAGCAGAAGAGTTCTGAAACATTGCCCCGTTGGGCGTGGATCCTTTTGGGGGGAGCGGCGCTGGCGCTTGTCGTTTTGATCGTGTCTAACCTCAGCACGGGCTTTGCCGATTGGTACAATGCCTCGGTGGGAGCGTTTTTTCGCGCGGCCCTTGCGTATATGACCTCCTGGATTCCGTTTTCACTGGCGGAGATCCTGCTTTATCTTTCGCCTGCTTTGGTCGTGTTGATCGCCGTGTACGGCTGTCGTCGTTTTTGCGCCACCTGGCGCACCACGCTCGTCTTTTTGGGGAGCGTTTTGTCGGTGCTCAGCTTACTTTTCTCGCTTTTTGCGCTCAGCTTTGGCGTGGGGTATCAGACCTCACCGCTGGATACACGCTTGTCGCTTTCTTCTGTTTCGGTGAGCGCCGAGAGTTTGCGCGCCGCCGCAGACGTTCTGGTGCTGGAGCTCAATGAGCTTTGCGACGACGTCACCTACGGCGAGGACGGCTTTTCTGAAATGCCCTTTGATCTTGCGGGAATGAATGATGCACTGCTTGCCGCATACGAGCCGGTCTGCGAGCGCTATCCCTTCGTGCAGCGTATGCAAAGTCGCTTAAAGCCCGTGCTGGCGAGCCGCGCGATGAGCTATACGCACATCACCGGCGTCTATACCTATTTTACGGGCGAGGCCAACGTGAACGTGCATTTTCCGGATTATTCCCTGTGCTATACGGCGGCGCACGAGCTGGCACATCAGCGCGGGATCGCGCGGGAAAATGAGGCGAATTTCATCGCCTTTTTGGTGTGTAGCGGCGCCGAGAATGCCTACGTGCGCTATTGCGGCTATTTGAATATGCTGGAATACGTGATGAACGCGCTTTACCACGCGGACGAGGTGGGGTATTTTGCCGTCGTTGACGCGCTGGATCCGCGCATCGTCGGCGAGCTGCGCGCCTTTGACGAGTTTTTCGACTCATACCGAAACTCTTTTATTTCCGGTGTGTCTGACGCGGTCAACGATACCTACCTCAAGCTCAATGGCAACGAGGCGGGAAGTGAGAGCTACGGGCTTGTGATCGAGCTTGCCGTGGCGTATCTGATAGGATAAAATAAGTCCCGACCCGCCTTTCACGGCGGGGCGGGACTTTTCATATACTGCTCGCGAAGGTCTTTTTTCGGGGGTGCATATGACAAGGGTGAGCATAAAGGGGGGCGTTCCCCTTGCGGGTGAGGTGCGGATCGGGGGGAGCAAAAACGCGGCACTGCCGCTGTTGTTTGCAGGGATCCTGACGGGAGAGGAGTGTGTGTTTTTCGAGCTGCCGCGCGTGAGTGATGTGCTGCGCACGCTGGAGATCCTACGTGCACTGGGTGCGCGGATCCGCTTTCTGGAAAACGGGGCAGTAGCGGTGGATTACAGCGCGGTTCGCCCCGCGCTGCCGCCCCCGCAGCTGACTTGTGCCATACGTGGCTCCACCTATCTGCTCGGTAGTATGCTGGGGCGATTCGGCATCGCGGAGCTTGGGGGTGCGGGCGGGTGCAATTTCGGAAGCCGCCCTGTGGATCAGCACCTCGCGGGCTTTGCTGCGCTCGGCGCTAAGGTGAGCGAGGGGGAGGTGCTGTGTGTGCGTGCGCCGCAGGGGCTTGTGGGGGCGGATTTTACCCTTGCGATGCCCTCGGTGGGTGCAACGGCAAACTTGATCCTCGCGTCGGTACTGGCAAGCAAAGAGAGCGTGATCCGCAATGCCGCCGCCGAGCCGCACGTGGTGGCGCTTTGCGATTTTCTTTGTGCGGCGGGCGCGCATATCGAGGGAATTGGCACGGAAACGGTACGGGTTTTCGGTGTATCTCGCTTGCACGGCGTCGCGCATCGCGTGATCCCCGATATGATCGAGGCGGGCACCTATCTGTGCGCGGGAATGGCCTGCAAGGGGCCCGTCAGCGTCACCGAGGTGTG
>JAZRFG010000062.1:0-6258 GCA_045661265.1 Eubacteriales bacterium | reverse complement strand
GGCGGCGGTGGATTTGGCGGGGGCGGCGGCTTCCGCGGCAACAATTTCGGCGCAGGAGGCGGCTTTGGCGGCGGCAGAGGCCCGCGCTATGGCTACGGCTTCGGCTTTTTCCCGTTTTTCGGTGGGGGACTTTTGGGTATTCTGTTCTTCCCCTTTATTCTGATCCTGTTTGCGGCGCTTCTGATCTTTTCCACCCTTGCGGGCGCGTTCGGCGCGATCGCCGAGGGCGGCGTCCTCATGCATGACAGCGAACGCACCGAGGCGTTTGCGCTCTCGCAGTACGAGGAGATCTTCGCGGCGGGCGACACCTATGAAAGCAATATTCTGCTCTTGTTCCTTGTGAACGAGGAGTATGACAACGGCGAGTATATGGCGATCGTGGGCGACGATGTGGAGCGCGAGGTCTATATGATGTTCGGCGGCAACGGCGCAGAGCTGGATCAGGCGATGCAACAGTCGATCAATCAAGAGAGCTACAAAAATCAGCTCGGACGCGGCATCGCCGACGTGCTGGACATCATGGCGGGAAAGATCGTGCGCTACGGCTACGATACCGCACTCACGGCACCCGCACCCGCGGATGCGTTCCGCAATATGAGCAGCATGACGCTCTCCGACACCACGGTGGAAAAGGCGATTTCGGAATTTAGTGCCGAAACGGGTATTCAAATTGCCGTTGTGGTCGAGGACGCCACCGACGTGCTGGAAACCAGCTACACGCCGATGATCCTTGGCTTTGTGATCGCGGGCGGTATGCTCACGCTTGCCGTGGTGCTGATCGTCAAGGGCGTCAAGTCCCGCAAGAAGTCGGGTGGAAATGACCCGCGCGGCTCTCGCGGCGGAAGAAACTTCTACAATGACGGCGGCTACGGTCGATACTGACGATATTTCAAAAAATGTCCCGTAACGGTATGAGTTTTCGCGGAATTTCGGCAAGCATTTTCCAAAATTTCACAAAACAAGCACCGCTCCCAATAAAAGTCAAGCCCGCGCGCGTGCGCGGGCTTGACTTTTATTTATGATTTTGTTATAATAATAGAATAAGGTGCAAAGCGAGGTGATGGGCATGCGCGAATATTTATCCCGCGTGGTGGGAAACCAGGCGCTGCGCCGCCGTCTTGGCGAGGAGCTGGCTCGGGGTGCTATATCGCACGCCTATATCATCGAGGGTCCCGCGGGCTCCGGCAAGCACACGCTGGCACGTGAGATCGCCACGGCACTTTCCTGCGAGCATCGCGCAAGCCGCGACTTGCCCCTGCCCTGCAACACCTGCGTCACCTGTCGCAAGATCGGCGGCGGCAACTCGCCCGACGTGATCACCGTGTCCCGAGAGGAGGACAAAGCAACGATGGGCGTGGACGTGATTCGACGTTTGCGCGAGGACGTCCCCCTTTATCCCAACGATCTGGACGTGAAGATCTATATCATCGAGGACGCGCACACCATGACCATTCAGGCGCAGAACGCGCTGCTTCTGACCCTGGAGGAGCCGCCCCCCTTTGTGATGTTTCTGCTGCTCACCGAGCGCGCCGAGCTGCTTTTGGAGACCATTCGCTCCCGCGCGCCGATCCTGCGCATGCAGCCGATCGACGACGAGCAGATGACCGCATACGTCCTGGATCCCGCACGCCCCGAGGTGGCACGCGAGGCCAAGGCGCTGCCAAGCGAAGAGTTCTCTGCCCTTTTGCGCATGGCAAACGGCTGCATCGGCCGCGCCGTTACACTGCTGGAAGCACAAAAGCGCGCACCGGTTCTGGCGCGTCGCACCGCCGCCGAGCAGCTGTGCGAGGCACTGGCACAGGGCAAGGGAGCGGACGAGCTGCTGGCAACAGTGCTCTCCTTTGGCACCACGCGTGAGGATCTACTCGCGCGCTTCGGCGTCATCACCGAGGCATTTCGCGACCTGCTTGTGCTAACGCGCACGGACACGGCACCCCTTGTTTTCTTCACGGATCGCGAGCGCGCGATCGATCTTTGTGCCCGCTTCAGCGCATCCCGCCTTTTGCAACTGATCGCCGCCACCGAACAGGCGATGGAGCAGCTTTCGGCCAACGCGAACGTACGACTGACGCTTTTCTCGTATCTCAAAAGCTTATCAACGAAATAACCGATCGGAGTCATTATGGAACAAAAGAAAAACCCCAACTCCCGCGAGGAGAATAACGGCCAGCGCATCTCGGTGCGACCCGGCAATTTCGCCCCTCCCGGCGCCCCTGTTGAGCAAAAAGGCGCGCAGGGCGGTGGCAATCAGGGCGGTAAGCCCCAAGGCGGCGGACACCATCGCGGCAGACGCGGCGGCCGCAATCGCCGCGGCGGCAAGCCCCAGCAACAGGGCGGCGTGAGCGCAGAAAACCGCCAGAACGCGCAAAACGCCCAGTCGCAAAAACCCCAGGCGCAAGGCAACAAGCCGCAAAACAATCAGAACAACCAGGGAAACCAGAATAATCAAGGCAACCAGAGCGCGCATCCCGCACAGGGCGGCAAGAGCCGCCGCAACCGCGGCCGCCGCGGCGGCACTGACAAGCGCCAACAAGCGCAAAAGGAAAGCTCTGTTCTTTCCGACACGCTGCGCCGCGAGCTGGACGAGGAGTTCTCCACCCCCACGCTGGCCCCCGTTACTTCCCTGCTGGCCGACCGCAAAAAGCAGACCGAGGAGGTGCTGGACAGCGAGGAGTTCGCCGTAGACATCGCCACCGCCTCGTATCTGGTCGAGGACGTGCCCTGCGGCTTCCCGATCCCCGACGGCAGCAAGGCCGTTGAGGTCGTGGGCGTGCGCTTCCGCTCGGCGGGCAGGATCTATTGCTTCGCCCCCAACGGATTGAAGTTTTCGATCGGTGACCGCGTGATCGTGGATACCGCGCGCGGCAATGAGCTGGGCGACGTGGTCATGCTCAACCGCCGCATTGCCGAGCGCAACGTGGTGCAGCCCCTGCGCGCCGTGATCCGT
This sequence comes from Eubacteriales bacterium, assembly GCA_045661265.1. Taxonomy (GTDB): domain Bacteria; phylum Bacillota; class Clostridia; order Oscillospirales; family CAG-272; genus Firm-07. The sequence goes on along the minus strand of JAZRFG010000062.1, from coordinate 3,311 downwards.
CTTGCCACCAAGGAGGACGAGGCACACGAGCGCGAAAATCAGAAAAAAGAGGTCGAGGCGCTCAAGCTTTGCGCCGAGCGCATCAAGCAGCACAAGCTGGATATGCGCCTGGTCGACGCGCAGTACGTCTTTGACAACTCCAAGCTGCTGTTTTATTTCACGTCCGAGGGACGCGTGGACTTCCGCGAGCTCGTCAGAGACCTTGCCGGCTGCTTCCACACCCGCATTGAGTTGCGCCAGATCGGTATCCGTGACGAATCTCGCCTCATTGGCGGCCTTGGTATGTGCGGCAGACCCTTCTGCTGCTCCACCTTCCTTTCTGATTTCGGTCAAGTCTCCGTCAAGATGGCCAAGGAGCAGGGGCTTTCGATCAACGCCTCGAAGATCTCCGGCTGCTGCGGCAGACTGATGTGCTGTCTGCGCTATGAGCAGGAGAGCTATCACGAGGAGGCCAAGCTCACCCCCAAAAAGGACACCGTGGTGATCACCCCCGACGGACGTGGCACCGTGCTGGACAGCACCCCGCTCTCCGGCATGGTCAAGGTCAAGCTGGACGCCCCCGAGGAGGAGCCACCGCGCACCTATCACCGCGACACGCTTACCGTGATCTCCCGCGGCAAGGGTGCGCAAAACGCCCCCAAGGAACCCGACGCAACCAAGGACGCCGAGAGCGCCGAGGGCGAGAAGGAATAAATTATTTTCGTTTTTTTACAAAAAGGGCTTCCATTTTGCAACAAAGTGTGCTACAATGTAAGAGCAAAAAATTCTATATGGAGGTATGGAACAATGGCATATAAGATTACCGACGAGTGCATCGGTTGCGGTGCATGTGCTGGCGAGTGCCCCGTGGGCGCCATCAGCGAGCAGGGCGATAAGTTCGCCATCGACGCAGACGTTTGCATCGATTGCGGCGCTTGCGCAGGTACTTGCCCCGTGGGCGCACCTGTTGAGGCCTAATCTACACAACAAAAAAACGGCGCGGTCAAACCGCGCCGTTTTTTGTTTGCACAGGGTCATTTCCCCACGCAGAAGTTTGCAAAAATATCGGTCAGGATCTGCTCGTCCACGGCGCGGCCGTCCACCTCGCCGAGCGCACGCATGGCAAGCTCCGCGTCCACACATGCGGCGTCCAACGGCACCCCAAGGGCAAGCGCCTCGATCGAAGCGTCCAGCGCCCCGATCGCGCGCGTGAGCGCGGCGTGCTGACGCGCGTTGGCAACGATCGCGTCCGTGCGAAGATCCACGCCGTCCGAGAGGTAAAGCCCCTCAACAAGCGCGCGCAGCTCCCCGATCTCGCCGGTGGCAGCGGATACGCGCACCACGCGTGCAAAGCCGTCAAGCAGTGCCGCGGGAAACGTGTCCCCCTTGTCGCACTGGTTCAAAACCACCACAACGGGGGTAGTTTTTTGCTTCATTTCCGCAAGCAGTGCCCGCACCTCGTCCCCAGCGGGAGCGCTGGCGTTGAGCACGCAAAGAATCAGCTCCGCTTCCTCCATCGCGGCGCGCGCACGCGCCACGCCGATGCCCTCGACCGTATCCTCGGTATCGCGCAGACCCGCCGTGTCAAACAAGCGCAACGTCACCTGCCCAAGGCCCACAGTCTCGCACAGAATATCGCGGGTGGTGCCCGCCACGTCGGTGACGATGGCGGCCTCCCGCCCCACAAGAGCATTATACAGGGTGGATTTCCCCGCGTTGACGGGGCCGCAGATCACGGTTGCGATGCCCTCGGCCACCGCATGGCCCGCGCGATAGGTGTCGGAAAGCGCGGATAACTCGCTCCGTATGGCCACCAATCCCGCCGCGAGCTCCTCGCGGCTCATGCTGTTCAGATCCTCGTCGGGGAAGTCGATCTTGGCGTAAGAGTCGGCCAGCAAAAGCGAAAGGCGCGAGAAGGCCGCGGCCAGTGCCGCGGAAAGCTTGCCCGCCATACCGCCGCGCGCCAGCTGCAGCTGACCCGCTGTTCTTGCCTCCAGAAGGGCGCCCAGCGCCTCTGCCGAGGAAAGCTTCATTTTGCCGTTCATCACCGCGCGGCGCGTGAACTCGCCCGCCTCGGCGGGTCTTGCGCCCGCCTCCAGCACGCGCAAGAGCACCTGCTCGGTGAGCAGCGCGCCGCCGTGGCAGGAGATCTCTGCCACGTCCTCACCCGTAAAGGAATGGGGCGCGGGAAAATAGGTGACCAGCCCCTCGTCCATCACGCCACCGTCTGCGGCGAGAATTTCACCGTAAGTGGCATAACGGGGGCGAAAAACCGTGTTTTTCGAAAATGGGCGAAAGACCCTTTCCAGCACGGCAGGCACGTCCGCGCCCGAAAGGCGCAGCACGGCAATGCCGCCCTTTCCGCGCGGCGTGGATACCGCCGCGATCGTATCAAAAATTTGCATATGAGTGTGTGTAGTGGGGAGAACTTTTTGCAAAAAGTTCTCCCCACACCCCTTTCAAAAATCCTTCAAATCTTTTTTAAGGTAAGCAAAACAAAGCTAAACAGACGTTAAATTCTATATTCGTGGAAAAAGGGCAAGTCATACAAGGCGCCTGTCCTCGGCTTCGCCGAGCACGTCGATATGCCACTTTGTGGCAATCGCAACGCGCACACCCCCAACGGTCGCGAAAAAATTGCGTAGTGCGAGGCGCACCACAGCAGACAGACAATGGCGAACACCCCGTTCGTCGAGGTTGTCTGCGCGGAGCAACGAAGCAATACACGATTTTTGACGACCGCAATGAAGAAGGGGTAAGGGCAAGGCCCTTACCCCTTTTATCAAAATTCGTAGTCGTCGGCGCTGGTGGTGTTGGCAGTGTTAGCTACCGTATCCTCCAGATACAGGACCACGCGGCGATTGTTCTCGCTACCGATAGAGTTGGTGGAAACGCCCTCGATCTTCTGCACCTCAGAGTGAATGATGCGGCGCTCGTAGGGGTTCATGGGCTCCAGAGTCTGGCTCTTCTTATAGCGAAGCACCTTCTCGGCCTTGTTGCGGGCAAGGGTGCGAAGCGTTTCCTCGCGCTTGCCGCGGTAGTTCTCCACGTCCACGGTGATGCGGCAGAACTCACGCTTCTCGCCTGCCACCTTCTTGTTGGCGGCAAGGTTGGCAAGGTACTGGAGCGAATCCAGGGTGTCGCCGTGGTGGCCGATCAGCACGCCTGCGCTCTCGCCCATCACGCGAATAAGCTTGTTCTCGCCGTCCTCGGTCATCTCAACGGTGGCGTCAAGGCCCATACCCTTGATCAGATTGCGAATGAAATCAAGCGCGAGGTCGGCACCCGTGAGAGTGTAGCTTGCCTCGATCTTTGCGGGGGTGGCACCAAAG
>JAZRFG010000061.1:0-8144 GCA_045661265.1 Eubacteriales bacterium | reverse complement strand
GCCTTGACGTCCACAAACTGCGTGCTCTCCACGCCGTATTTCTCGCGGAATTGCTCGCGCCCCATCAGCACGGTATCGTTGTTGGTGGCAAGTAGGATATGCACGCGATCCGAAATGAGCTGCAGCGCATCGCGGTCGCCGGTGAGGATATACGCCTCATACTCCTCGTCCTCTGCCATCTTCGCGAGCGTGCCGAGAATATCGTCCGCCTCATAACCTGCAAGCTCCAGCGGCACAAACCCCAGCGCCGCCGCCGTTTGCTTTGCAAGCGGCAGCTGCGTGGCGAGCTCCTCGGGCATCGGCTTGCGCCCCGCCTTATAGGCGTCAAACATCTCGTGGCGGAAGGTGGGGGCTTTCAGGTCAAACGCGATCGCGCAAAAATCGGGCTTCACGGCCGTGAGATTGCGCTCCAGAATATTCACCATGCCGAAAAGCGCGTTGGTGGGGAGCCCGTCCTTGGTAGAGAGCGGGCGCACGCCGTAAAACGCGCGGTTGAGGATGCTGTTGCCATCCACGGCCAAAATCTTTTTCATATCGTCCCTCCTGCCGCCAAAAGCGGTGGTTTTCTTCTTATTATTTTACCATTTTTTCCTCGCTATGTCAACAAAAGCCCGCCTTTTTGCACATTATCTCTTGCCTTTTTTCGCTTTGTGTGATACAATGATTGCAATATCTCTTGCAAGGAGCTTTTTATGAGTACCAAGGATTTCGCCAAAAAGATCGCGCTCGGCACTTGTGTATACTACACCGCGGTCACGTTTTTGATCTTGTTTTTCTATTTCGTCATCAATGCGGATCTCTCCAAGGGTGTCAATCCCGTGGCGCTGATCACCATTCTACCCTTTGCCTTTATGTTCTCCGTCGCAAACGTCGTTTACCGCCACACCGCGCTCAAGTTCGCCGCCCGTATGCTCTTGCATTACGCGCTGACCGTTGGCGGCGCCTTTGTGTGCCTGTATCTTCCCAATAAAACGGCTGGGCAAAAGACCGCAGGTGCGATGCTGCTGTTTTTGATCTTCACGATGATCTATTTCCTCATTATGGGCACGATCTGGGCGATCAGCGCCCGCATCAAGCGCGTGAAGCGCGATGAGGCAAAATATCACAGCGTATATAAGAAATAAAGCAATCAAATAATACGGTTGAAACGAAAAGGAGGAGATCCGATGCGTTACAACCGTATTTTTTTGCTTTTTCTCGCGTTTTCCCTAACATTTTGTGCGTGTCAGCAGGCACAGGCCGTCACAAAGGAGAGCGAGCCGGATCCGATCGCGCAGCTGACCTTTCTCGGCGACTCGATCACCGCGCATATGCAAAGTCGCGCCGACCTCTCGCCCACGCAGATATGGGCAACCAAGGAACGCTATCTCAATCTGGACAGCCGTATCACCTATGCCAAGATCATCGCGCCGGACACCGGCAAGGAGGAACGGATCGCCGACGTGGCGGCGCGCGTGAAGCCGCCGCATCTGATCATCACGCTGGGCGTGGATTACGGCGTGTATTACTATCGCAACGATCTTTCCCTGTTTGCCAAATACTACGAAAAGCTGCTGAACGAGATCGCGGCGGCGTCCCCCGACACAAAGATCTATTTGCAATCCATCTTTCCCGTCACAGCGGCGTGCAAAAGCATCACCAATCAAATGATCGACAACGCCAATGCCGTGATCCGCGAGATCGCCCAAAGGCGCGATCTTATGTATCTGGACACACAAAGCGTGCTGCGGGATACGGACGGATTTTTGAAAAAGGAATACTGCTACAGCGAGGACGGGATCCACTTGACCCGTGACGCTTACATGCAAATTCTGGCTTATATTTCGCAAAAAGTGCAAAACGAGGTGTGAACGTTGTGAAAAAATGTTTTGTTTTTATTCTTGCCCTGTTGTCGCTTTTCCCCTCCTGTAACCGTGCGACCGCCATCGAGCAAACGCTTTCCGAGACCGTTTCCCGGATCCAGAACGCCATCGCCGACGACAAGGATTTTATTTTGGCGGACGAGGATTTCACCGCCGATCATATCGGTGCGCCCGCATATCTGGAGGAGAGCGCCGTGTGCTTTGGTGCCGAGGGAAAAACGCGGGAATTCGGCGTATTTCGCATCACCGACCGCAGCAAAGCGGCCGAGTTTAAGGAAAGTCTGCGCGAGTATCTGAACAATGAAAAAGAAGCCCTTTCTTCGCTTGCACAGCTTTACCCGGCCGAGGAACTGCAGGAGCGCCTTTCCCTTTATGAAAACGCAACCATTGGCAGCGAGGGAATGCTGGTATATTATTTCGTGCTGGATAAAAAGGAGACCGACAAGGCGCTGCAAGCCTTGACCGGAAGATAAAAAAAGACGGAGCGCGGCTCCGTCTTTTTTCTTATTTTTTGTTCTTTTGTGTTTTGATCATACCGTACTTGATGTCCCAAAGCTTTTGCGACAGGTCAACGTAATAGTTGTGGGGATTATCAAGGCGCTTGACCTCGTCCCACATACTCTCCATAGAAGCCTTGCAGTTGGCGCGGATCTCCTGCAGCGTGGGAAGCTTGTAGACAAGCTCGCCGTTTTTGAAAATCGGCACCAACAATTCCTTGGCCTCAAAATTTTCCAGAACCTTTGTCTTCCAGGTGGCCTCGGGATCGAAGATCTCCAGCGGCTTGCTGTCGTCCACGCTCTCGTCCCACACGCAGATCAGATCCGCCTCTGCCTTGCCCGTATCACGGCCAAACAGGCGATAGACCTTTTTGAAATGGGGCGTGGTGATCTTACCCACGTTTTCGCTGAGCTTGATCTTGGGAACAATGTTGCCCTCGGCGTCCTCAATAGCACAAAGCTTATACACGCCGCCAAAAACAGGATCGCTTTTGGCAGTGATCAATCTCTCGCCCACACCAAAGGCGTCGATCTTCGCTTCTTGGTGGAAAAGACCACGGATAATATACTCGTCCAGCGAGTTGGAGGCCACGATCTTGCAATCGGGTAAGCCCGCCTCGTCCAGCGTTTGGCGGATCTTGCGAGAAAGATAGGCAATATCGCCCGAGTCGATACGTACCGCGCAACGGGTGATGCCGCATTCCTTGAACGCCTTGATGGCGTTGGGCAGACCGCTTTCCAGAACGTTGTAGGTGTCAATAAGAAGCGTGGCGGAGTTGGGATAAAGCTTGCAGTAGGTCAAAAACGCCTCATATTCGGTGTCGAACATCTGCACCCAGGAGTGTGCCATCGTGCCGCCTGCGGGCACGCCAAACGCCTGATCGGCAATGGCGCACGCCGTACTGTCCACACCGCCAATATAAGCCGCACGCGCGCCGAGAATGGCCGCATCTGCGCCCTGTGCGCGGCGAGAACCGAATTCGCTGACGGTTCTACCCTTTGCGGCACGCGTGATGCGCGCTGCCTTAGTGGCGATCAGACACTGGTGGTTGAGCGAAAGCAGAAGATAGGTTTCGATAAACTGTGCCTCAATGGCAGGCGCTCGCACGGTAATGAGCGGCTCGCCCGGAAACACCACGGTGCCCTCGGGTACCGCCCAGATGTCGCCCGTAAAACGGAAATTCTTCAAATACGTCAAGAATTCCTCAGGGAAGCAGCCACGCGCGCGCAGATATGCGATATCCTCTTCGCTAAAATGCAAGTTTTTCACGTATTCGATGACCTGCTCCAGACCCGCGGCAATGGCGTAACCGCCCTGATCGGGATTCTTGCGGAAATACAGGTCAAAATAAGAGATGCGATCCTTCAGCCCCGACTGGAAATAGCCGTTGCCCATCGTCAGCTCGTAGTAATCAAACAGCATTGTGAGATTTCTCGATATGTCCTTCATCGTTCTGCCCTTCTTTATTCCTTATAGTTATCTTTTCTGATCGCGTTTTGACGTCTGCGCTTGATGCGGTAGCTTGCAATAAAGGCAACCGAGATCGCAACGCTGACCAGCGCGATCGCTCCCGTGATCAAAAGCTGAATACCATAGTCCTTTTGCGCATCCGGTGTCGATTCGCCGGGGGCGATAGTCTCGCGGATCCGATCCACGCGCTGTGCAAGCTCGCTGTGAGAAAGCGATGCGCTTTCCAGCGCTATCTTGGAAATGCAAAGTTCGAAATCCGCCTCTTGCACGTCCAAAGGCCGCGCCATAATGCGCACGTTGCGCAAATGGGTCAGCGCGTGAGAATACTGCGAGAGATCAAGATAAAGCGTCTGCATCTCGCCCGCCGTTGCGATCGCCGAGGCGGTAGCAATGCTTTGGTCACCGATCAAGCGAATCTGAAGCTCAAAGCGCGTACCGGGCTCGCCGGTTACGGCAAGCTCTGCCACCCAAAGTGGTGCAAAGGAAAGATCTGTCGGCGCCGTAAAGCGGTAGGAAACGTCAGCATATTCCCCATCTGCGTGGCACACACCGCTCAGCGTATGCAATCCGGTTTCTCCAACAAGGGCGGAAAGCGCATCGCACGCGTTACCCGCGTACCACCCAAGCGTATCCGTGGCACGTGAAAAGTCCCAGAAATCATAGCTTCCCACAGCCTGAGTGCCGCTGTCGTAGCCGTTTGCTGTAAGAGAAAGACTCAGCACCCTCCGCTGGCGGAAAGAAGCACCCTGCAAGGAGGGATACAGCTCGTTGATGCCACTCAGCCCCATTGAGGCAAGCACAGGAGCACAAAAATCGTCATATCGGTCGGTATTGATGTATTTTGCCATATGAACCAGTGCCTCAAGGGCGTCCTCGTGGAGGGCGTTTTGCCCCAGATCTAAAACGAAAGCACCGATCGAGGCGTTCTGGAACAAAACCGCGTATTTGAGCAAATAATCCGCGCGGAGCGTGGTCTGCGCCACGTTTGAGGGTGCCAGCCAGGAAAAGAAGATCTCGCCCTGCACGTACGGACTCTCCTTGGTGAGCGCCTGTAACTCTTGCAAGAGCACGTTCAGGCGATCCGTTCCCCACACATCTTCGTTTTTGCCGCCCAGCAGGTCGCACAGCGCCTCGCTTTCCAACATCACCGCAAAGGTTTGCGGAGAAAGATTTTGTGCCTCCATCACGTTAAGAAGTGAGGGCAGGAACAGCTCCGCGTAATAGCCGTCCGTTACCTGCCATTCGGTAAGACCTTCATAAAGGATACGGTCGGATACGGGAAGCAGCACTTGTAAGGACGGAATATTGATCCTGGCAACGCTTGCCACCAGGTGCAGCGTTACGGCATAAAGTGCAGCATATTCAGCAAGATCCGAAGCAGCGCAATAGCTGTGTGTTTGATTCAGATCTGCCGCGCGGCCAAGGATCAGACCGCTCAGCTTGTTTGATTCGGCATACCGGGCGCTCAAAAAATCCACAAGAGCAAAAAGATCGCGCCGTGCCTGCTTGGTGCGGATCACGGGCAGGCGGTACTGTACCCCGCCGGCACCCTCGTCTGCAAAGGAAAGAACGCTGCCGTCGCCGTCGACAAGCAAGCGCAGATACACGTGAGCACCGATGCCGACAAGATTTTCGATGTATTTGTCAAGCTCAGCAAGATAGACGGGGTCAAAGTAGTAATAGTCATATTCGCCCGTATACAAAATACCGTCGTTTTGCGCGCTGAGCAGTCGGTTCAAATACACGTCCACCACGCCAACGTCGGGGGCCACATCGACCATATCGCCAAGCCCCGCGCCGGCAATTCCCTGAAATCCCTGCTCACGCGGGATCTCGGCTGTGGGAAAGGAGGGATAGGTCGGATCACAAAGAGGAATACGCTCACCTTTGGCGGTAATGGCTGCCACCACGTAACGTGCAAACAGCTCGTCCGAGTTTTGGGCCTCAAAGCGGAAAGAAAAGTTGAAGGAAATGCCGGTGCGCGCCACGGGAATCTTGCCGGAAAGATGCAGATCATCTCCCTCCGAGAGGGCAAAGAGCGCAAGCGTCCCCCCCTCGTAGCGCACGGTCGCGGCGTAGCTCAGCGACCCCTGGATCTCAATCTCACCCGACTGCGCGTTATACTGACAGCGCGAGAAGCTTGCCTCCTGCTCGTCCTCACGCGTGTATGAGAAGCGGGATTTCCACGAAGACACACCGGAATCTTCCAAAGAACCCGAATATCCCGCCGTCGCGGCAGCACCTGTGGGCAGAATGGCGCAAAGAGAGAAAAACAGCGTGAGCGCAAGGCAAAATGCCAGAGATCTGACTGTGTTTTTTCTCATACCGTTCTCTCCTTTCCAAATAGTTAGTTATATTATATCATACTTTCTTCATTATGAAAAGCCCTTCTTGCAATTTTTTGTAAAAGGAAAAAGCCAAGTGAAATCACTTGGCTTTTTGTGCTCAAAGCTGAAAAAGTCGTTGAAACTGTTTTCCTTGCAGCGCCGCCTCAAGCGTGGCGGGCAATTTGCTGAAATCTGCCACCAGTGAGTGGGGCTTTTTCTCGGGATCGTCTTGGCGCATCGGCACAAAATACACGTTTTTGCGCGTCAGCATGGCGCCGATATTTTTCAAGTTGGCAGAAAGCGCGTCGTTGGACGCGAGTGCGATCACCAAGGGACGATTGCTGCGCAGATGCGCCTTCGCCGCCATCGTCACGGCACTGTCCGTGATCCCCGCAGCCATTTTTGCCAGCGTGTTCCCTGTGCAAGGACAGATCACCAGCGCCTCCAGCGGTCGCGAAGGACCCAGGGGCTCTGCACCCACAATGGTATGGATCACCTCGCGCCCCGTCAGCTCCGCCATGCGCGACAGAATCTCCTCGGCCGTGCCGAAGCGGGTATCCGTGCAAAAAACGTTCTCGCTGACGATGCCCTGCACGGGATAGTGCGCGCAAAGACCCTCCAGCTGAGAAAGCGCCTGTGAGATCGTGCAAAACGAGCCGCAAAGCGCAAATCCGATCATAAAAGCCCCTCCCTTTCCATTTCACAAAGCAAGCATTCGGCAATGATCTCCCCCGCCGTGGCCGGCGCGTACTTCCCGGGCAAGGAAAGCGCCCAGATCACGCAAAGTCCAAGGGCGCCGGCCGCATCCACGTCCACGCCGCCGGGAGCCGAAGCGAGATCAATAAGCAACATATCCTTTTTGACGGTTTTCAGCACCTCTTTCGTGAAAAGCCAATGTGGAACGGTGTTAAAAACCGCCGCCTGACCCTCACACAACGCCACGAGGGACCTCTCGCCGTCAAGCCGTAATATCCCATACCCTTCTCCCGCCGCCTCGGCCAGTGCCATCGGCTTTCGCGCACCGACAGTGACCTTGGCGCCCATGGCATGCAGGAGTTTTGCCAGGGCGCGAGAGATCCTTCCGTAGCCCGTGATCGCCACAGGAAGCCCAGAAACGGTACGAGAAATACGCTCCATTAGAATGGAAACTGCCCCCTCTGCCGTGGGGAGCGCGTTGCGCGATTGAAACTCCTCGCTCGCGGCATAATCAAAGGGGACGTGACCATACTGCTCGGCAAGCGCCTTTGCTGAGGGGCTGAAGCGACCGCCCGCCAAAAACACCCCGCGCGGCAGCTCGGAAAACACGCTTTTGAGCGTGGGGATCTCCTCCCCTGTCGAAAGCGGAATATGCACGCGTATCCCGTCCGGCGAGGCGGGAAGCGCCAGCACGACCGCATCCGCGCCCGCAACCGCCTCTCGCCAGTCGGAAAGCACACTGACCTCATTACTGAGCTTTTCTGCGGGCAGCCCATATGCACGCACCTCCGCGCCTTTTTTGGCCAGCATATCAGCCAGTGAAAATTGGCGGGCATCCCCGCCCAAAACGGCAAACGTTAAATTTTTCATAGGATTTCCTCGCATCTTCAGTATAATACGCTCTCAATGCAAGAATATGTCGTTTTGTGTTATAAAGTGAAAAAAAGAGGCGGAGAAACGCGTAGTTTCTCCGCCTGAAGCCGATATTTTATTGTTTTTTACGCTCGGGAACAAAGAACATAAAGACAAGTGAGCTCGCAAGCAGCATCATGGGATAAAACATATGCGCAATCACCTCAAAGGCACTGACTGACAGGCCCATTGTGCTGACCGCAGACAATGCCACCAGCATTTGTGCGCCGTACGGCAAGAAGCCCTGAAAAATACAGGAAAAGGTATCCAGGATCGACGCGGTCTTTTGGGGCGAAACGTCATATTCCTTTGCCATTTCCTCAGCAATGGGGTTCGCCATCACGATCGCCACCGTATTATTGGCGGTTGCAATGTCCAT
>JAZRFG010000060.1:0-8329 GCA_045661265.1 Eubacteriales bacterium | reverse complement strand
AATATCCGTAAGGTAAAGGCTATCGTTGACGGTACCCCCACGACCGTGGCGGTTTGTTCTCGTTGCCTGCGTTCGGGCAAAGTTAACCGCGCGTAAAGCAAATAGAAAAGCGCTCGCTATCACAGCGAGCGCTTTTCTATTTCTTGGGCTTTCGCATTTGGCACGAAATATGTGCGGTATTCGCGCTCCGTGTCTGAATGCGAAAGCCCTTTTGTTATTATTCCACGTTGGCGGTGGCGATCACGTTCGCCTCGCCGAAAAGATCGGCCAAGACCACGTCGCCGATCTTCACGGGCGCCACCACGCGAAGATCGCGCAGCTGTGCCATCGCCGCAAGCATCTGGTGCTTGGAGATCGGGCGATCGGTCTTGACGGGGAGCAGTGCCTCACGGTTGGAAAGCCGTACGGTGCTTGTCAGCGTGCGGGTGGGGTGTGTCAGCTCCGCTTCGGCATACGCCTTGCCACGCGGGCAGGTGTTGCCCGTAACGCCAAGCACACTTCCCTGCTCGTCCAGCTCAGCACACAGTGCGCAGCCCATCGGGCACACGATACAGATCAATTCCTTTTTCATTTGCCCACCTCCTCGGCCGACACCTCGGCATACGCGCCCATGGCACTTACCACGTCGGCGGGAAGCGTGATGCATTCCATCTCGCCCGGCGCCATCGTGCGCTTTTTCTTTTCAAGCAGCACCTTGCCCTCGCAGCTCACGCGGATCACGGCGTCCTTGAGGATACGCCCCACGCGGAAATACACGCGAACCTCGCCCGCATTCTGCGAGATGCGCTGAGGCACGGTGTAGCGCACGGCACCCTTGGCGCAAAGCTTCGTGCACTGATCGGCGCACACGCGCTCGCCCGCCACATATGCGGCAGCGGATCTGCCCGCAAGCTCGCCCTCCTCGGATACAAAGTCCACCAGATCGTGCACGTGCAGCACGTTGCCGCAGGCAAACACGCCCGCAAGCTCTGTTTCGCGGCGTTCGTTGACGCCGGCGCCGCCCGTGACGCGATCCAGCGCGATGCCCGCACCCTTGGTCAGCTCGTTTTCCGGGATCAGACCGCAGGAAAGCAGCAGCGTGTCGCAGGGAACGTATTCGCTCTCGCCCTCAATGGGCTTCAGATTTTCACCAACGCGGGAGATGGTCACACCCTTGATGCGGCCCTTGCCGTGGATCTTGGACACGGTGTGACTGAGGCGCAAGGGAATATCAAAGTCCTGCAAGCACTGTACGATATTGCGATTCAGGCCGCCGGAATAGGGCATCAGCTCGCACACGGCTCGCACACGCGCGCCCTCCAGGGTCATGCGGCGTGCCATGATCAGGCCAATGTCACCCGAGCCAAGGATCACCACGTCCTTGCCGGGCATCAATCCCTTGATATTGACAAAGCGCTGTGCCGTGCCCGCAGTATAAATCCCCGCGGGTCTGGCACCGGGAATATTGAGCGCGCCGCGGCTACGCTCGCGGCAGCCCATGGCCAGCACGATCGCCTTGGCCTTGACGCGCTCGACACCCCTCTCAGAGCTCATCATCGTCACGATCTTTTCAGGCGAGATCTCCAACACGATGGTGTTCAACACGTATGGAATCTTTTTTTCCAACACCTCACGCGCATAGCGTGCCGCGTATTCGGGCCCTGTCAGCTCCTCACCAAAGCGGTGCAAACCGAAGCCGTTGTGAATACATTGCTGCAAAATACCGCCAAGCGCGGCGTCACGCTCCACGATCAAAATATCCTTGGCACCCGCGCCATAAGCGCCAAGCGCCGCCGCCATACCCGCCGGGCCGCCGCCAACGATCAAAACGTCACATTCTCTCATAATAGCTCGCCCTCCTGTTTGGTATAGCCGCGCACAAGCTCAGAGCCCCTACCGAATTTGGTGACCTCGGTCACGTCGCAGCCAAGCTCACGCGCCAGAAGTTCGGCGATATAGGTGGTGCAAAACCCACCCTGACAGCGCCCCATACCCGCTCGCACGCGGCGCTTAACGGCGTCCAAGGAGCGCGCGGGGGGATTGCGGCGGATCGCTTCCAGGATCTCGCCCTCACTCACCATCTCGCAACGGCAAATAATGTGTCCGTAGGCGGGGTCCTTTTTGATCACCTCGTCCTTTTGCTCCACGCTCATCGCGGAAAAAGCACGGTAAGGCGCGCGCGTACCGCAGAAATCCGCCTTCTTCACCAAGGGAAGTCCCTGCTCCTTCAACAGCGCCACCAGCTCCTCGGCAATGGCGGGCGCAGAGGAAAGACCGGGCGAATCGATGCCGATCGCGTGCACCACACGCGCCCAGCTTGTGCTCGGCTCGATCACGAAATCATCTCCGCCCGAAAGAGAGGAGCGCAGTCCCGTAAAGGACGTGATGATCGAGCGCCACGGGATCTGCGGCACGCTTTTCTCGGCGGCGTGACGGATCACGGAAAGCCCCACGGCACTGGTGTCGCGGTGATCGCGGTCGCGGTTTTCCACCTCCACCGAGGTGGGACCCACCAGAATGTTGCCGTCCGCCGTGGGGGAAACCAGAATGCCCTTGCCGGCGGCAGTGGGCACCTGGAAGAGCGTATGCGAGCAAAGCTTGCTTTCGCAGTGATCCAGCAGCATATACTCACCCATACGCGGGATCAGCTCGTATTGCTTATCCCCCACCATGGCCGCGACGCGGTCGGCAAACAGCCCCGCGCAGTTCACGATGTAATGCGCCTCCACCTTGCGGTCACCCGCATAGATCACGTATCCATCGGCGGTACGGCAAATATGATCCACCTCGAAATTGCGGATCAGCTTCACGCCGTTGTCCATCGCGTTACCCACTGCGGCAATGGTCAGGCCGTAGGGACAGATAATACCGGAGCTTGTGCAGCGAAGCGCCGCCACAACCTCACGCGATACGTTCGGCTCCAGCGCGCGCACCTCGTCACCCGAGAGCAGTGAAAGTCCCGACACACCATTTTGAAGCCCGCGCTCGTAAAGCTTTTTGACGTGCAGCGCCTCCTCCTCGGAAAACGCCAGCACCATCGAGCCGTTTTGCTTATAGGAAACGCCAAGCTCCACCGCCAGCGCGGGTATCATCTGCGCTCCCTTCAAATTCAGTTTTGCCTTTTTCGTTCCGGGCACAGGGTCAAAGCCGCCGTGCACGATGCCGCTGTTGGCACGAGAGGCACCAGCCGCCACGTCATTGGCACGCTCCAAAAGACCCACGCTCAGTTCGTAACGGGAAAGCTCTCTTGCAACGAGCGATCCCACCACACCTGCGCCGATCACCGCAACGTCAAACCTCATAAGATCTATCCTTTCGCGTTGTAATTTCGATTTTTATTTCCCCATGATCGCTTCGATCGCCGCGATCGCCGAGCCACGGAAGCAATTCTGCTCCAGCGCGGCAACGCCCTTGATCGTCGATCCCGCGGGCGAGCAGACCATATCCTTGAGCGCGCCCGGATGCAGCCCCGTTTCCTGCTGCAGCTTGGCGCTTCCCTTCACCGTCTGCGACACCAGCTTGAGTGCCTTGTCGCGCGGCAGGCCGTACAGCACGCCTGCGTCGGCAAACGCCTCGATCATAAGATCGACGAAGGCGGGGCCACAGCCGGAAAGTGCACCGCCGATGCCCATCAGCTCCGAGGGCAGCGTTTCCACCACACCGATAGCAGAAAGCAGCTCGGTGACAAAGGCCAGCTCGCAAGCGGTAAAGGTGGAGGTCTTTTCAAAAAGGAACATGCCCTCCCCCACCATCGCGGGGGTGTTCGGCATCACGAACTGCACGCGCACGTCTTCGGCGAGTATGGCGCGGTAACCGGCGTGATCCCAGCCAAGCGCGATCGACAAAAGCGCCTTGCCGGAAAGCGCCTCGCCCATTGCGGCAAGTGCACCCTTCACGTGGTAGGGCTTGCACGCCATGATCACCATGTCCACGGCGGCGGCGAGCTCGCGCTCGGAGCCAACGGGCACAAGGCCCAGCTCCGCGCTCATCTGTTCCAGCTTATCTGCGGCGGGGTCAAAGGCGTACAGCTCGCTTGCCTGTACCCTCCCCGACGCCACAAAGCCGCGCGCAAGCGCCGCGGCCATATTTCCCATTCCGATAAATCCAAGCTTCAAGGCAGGATCCTCCTTACACTTTAATACTACAATTATACACTATCTTTTTTCAAATGTCAAGAAAAAAGCGTTTCGCGCAGCACGCGAAACGCTTTTTTTACTCGGCAAGTGCCAATTTTTGCTTGATATAGGCCTCCATACCGTCCTCAGCTAGCCCCAGCACGTGCGCACACTCGCTGTAAAGCATATGCTTGGCAAGCCGCCCATACTCCATATCCGACACAGGAAAATGCTTGCGCGCGGCGGTCAGCTCCTCGCGGCGGCGGTGCACGGTCTTGATCACACTGACATAGCCCTCAGGGCGCAGTGCGCCGATCGTGCTACGATAGATCTCTCGCCGCTGCTTTTCCACGGGCACCTGCAAAAGCTCGATCGCAGGCATCGCACCGATCAGGGCGTCGATCTCCTCGGGAGTCATCAGGCGTCGCATCGGCACACGCTCGTTATCCACGGGGGTATAGATGGTGGAGCCCATCGGATTGTGGGTGGGAATGAGCAAATAGTAGGTGCGGGTATCGGTTTTGTCGTAAGGGGACTGACAGATCGCCTCCACACGGCAAATGCCGCTGGTGCCGTACACGATGTGTTCGCCAATTTCAAACATTTTGCTCTCTCCTTTCTACGGGCCTCACACTTATTATTCTACCACAAAACATTTTTTCATACAATTGACAAACTCTCCAAAAAAAATAAACCGTATTTTGAGCAACCCAACCAAAAAGCGCCCGTGTCTTGCGACACGGACGCTTTTGGATATTGGGGCTCACAGCACCTTGGCAAGAAAGCTTTTCAGTCTTTCGCCCTGGGGATTACCAAAGATCTCAGTGGGTGTCCCCTCCTCGGCGATCACACCGCCGTCCATAAACAGCACGCGGTCAGCCACCTCGCGGGCAAAGCCCATCTCGTGCGTGACAATCACCATCGTCATACCCTCCACTGCCAGCTGCTTCATCAGATCCAGCACCTCACCTACCATTTCGGGGTCAAGCGCGGAGGTCGGCTCGTCAAACAGCATCACCTTGGGATTCATCGCCAGCGCGCGCACGATGGCGATACGCTGCTTCTGTCCGCCCGAAAGGGTGGAGGGATACACGTTTGCCTTTTCTTCAAGGCCGATGCGGGCAAGTAGCTTCATCGCCTTTTCCTTTTCCTCGGCAAGGATCTGCTGCTTGGTCGTCGTAGGTGCCTCTCCCTTTTTGAAAAGATGCGCCATCTTCTCGCGGAAAAGCTTCTTCTTACGGATCATAACGGGAGCAAGCATAATATTTTCCAGCACGGACTTGTTATTGAACAGGTTGAATTGCTGGAACACCATACCCATCTTCTGGCGGTGCACGTTGATGTCCACTCTGGGGTCGGCGATGTCCACGTCCTCAAAGATGACCTCGCCACCCGTGGGATCCTCCAGGCAGTTCAGGCAACGAAGAAAGGTGCTTTTACCGGAGCCGGAGGCACCCATCACAACCACCTTTTCGCCGGGCATAATGTCGGTGGAAACACCCTTCAGTACCTCAAGCTCGCCAAAGGACTTGGAAAGCCCGCGCACGCTGATCAACGGCTTATTACTTGTCTTTTCCATTGAGAGCACCTCCTTGGTTTCGATCGCTCTTAGCCAAGCGCTTTTCAATCATACGCAGCACACGCGTCAGAGCCAGCACCACAACCAGATAAAGCACCGCGGCGATCAGCAGCGGGAACAGATAGTCAAAGGTTCTGGACTGGATAAGGCCGGGGATCTTGCCTAGGTCGTAAATACCCACGTAGCCGACGATCGAGGTCTCCTTGACCAGCATAATAAATTCGTTAAAAAGCGGGGGCAGCGCGTTTCTCACCGCCTGCGGAATGATGACGGTACGCATCGTCTGCCAAGTGGAAAGGCCCAGCGAGCGTCCTGCCTCCATCTGTCCGTCGTCGATGCTTTCAAAGCCGGCACGGGCAATTTCCGCCACGTACGCGCCCGAGTTCAGACCAAAGGTGATCGCGCCGATCAAAATGCCGTTATCCCAGAAGGAAAAGACCACGAAGTACAGGATCATCAGCTGAAGCACCACAGGTGTGCCGCGCACGATCGTGATGTAGAAGTTGCAGATCTTTGAGAAGATCTTCAGCTTTCCCGTCTTCTTGTTGATATAGTTCACCATTGCCATGATCACACCGAGCGTGATACCGATCGCGGCGGCGATCAGTGCAATCAGCAGCGTATTGCCCAGACCCTCGAAATACATTTTCCATCGGTCCTGTACGATAAAGGCCTTGGCAAACCGAGTCCAAATTTCTCTCATAGCTCCTCTTTTCGTGTGGAGGGGTGAAGGCGCCACGCGCCTTCACCCCTCGTTTGTTTGCAATTATTCAGCGGCGTTAAGCATCGTCTGTGCAGGAAGCTTATCCATCAGGATCGCGTCGATACGGCCTGCCTTAAGATCGGCCAGAGCCATCGCGTACTTCTCGTACTGCTTGACTTCAGCGCCTGCGGCCTTCACGGTCACGGTGATCTCCTCACCGTCGTCGTTCTCGGTCACATAGGAATAGCCCGCATCCTTTGCGGCATCGGTGATGATCAGGTCACCGCTGGTGCCCTGCTGTACGCCGACCTTCTTGCCGGCAAGATCCTTCACAGAGGTGATGGGAGCTTCCTTATCGGAAACGATGACCAGCGTGGAGCTGTAATACACGTTGGAAAAGTCCATCTTCTCTGCGCGCTCCTCGTTGATGGTGAGGCCTGCAGCAGCAACGGCAAGACCCGCATCGTTCTGCACGGAGGTGGGAATGGTGTCAAACACAACGTCCTTTACCTCGATCTTCTTACCCATGCTCACGGCAACCTCGCTCATAATGGCGATGTCAAGGCCGGTCACAACGTTCTCATAGATGAATTCAAAGGGTGCAAAGCCGGACTCGGTATAGACCGTGATAACCTCGGTCGCAGCGCCGAAGTCCCAGGTCACCTTCAGATCGCCTGCCGTGGGCTTCACGGCGGTACCGGTGGTGTCCTCAGCATACTCGGCAAGGTCGGTGTAGTACGCCTCATACTTTGCCATCGTGCCGTCGGCGACCCACTTGTCAACAACTGCATTCACAGCAGCCAGCAGTTCGGGATTGCCCTTCTTCACGCCAATGCCGAAGTCCTCTTTGATGAGGTCGAGCGCGTCGGTGGCCACAAAATCCTCGTTGGATTTGCCGCAGGAAGCAAGGCAAGCCACACAGGTGACCAGCAGCATGCACGCCAGTGCAAGAGAAAGAATCTTTTTCATAATGGTATTTTCCTTTCAGAATTTAATTATATGGTTACACAACCGTTTACACAGTATAGCGCATAAGTATGCAATTGTCAATACTTTTTTGAAAAATTATGCTATCAGACACTCGCTTTGCCCAAAATCGAGGCAATTTCAGCCGCAATTTCGTCGGGCGCGCGGTTGGCGTCCAGGCAAAGGTCGCACAGCTCCTCGTTGCGATATTCGTTGTCCAGCGACAGAATGCGCAAGGTTTTATCCCGCACGTCCATCTCGCGCTGCACAATGTCGAAGATCACGTCCTCGCGTCGGCGCTTCAAAAACACCAACAAAGCCCCCGAACGGTATCGGTTTTTCAGGGAAAGCGCGCCGCAAATGTCGATCGGCAGCACGGCGATCCCGCCCGCATCGCACACGCGGTCGATCTCCTCGGCGCACGTACCGAAATGATGTCCACTGTACACGGTGGTTTCCAGATACTTCCCCGCCTCACACTCGGCAAGGAACTCTGCCTCGCTCAAGAAACGATATTCCCCATTACCCTCACCGGCGCGGCGCGGGCGCGTGGTCGAGGTGACGGGCTTTTGCATGCCAAAGGTATGCACCAGCTCCTTTGCCACCTCATTCTTACTGCTGCCTGTGGGGCCCACCAGGCACAGCACGCCGCCGCGCGAAAGGTCGGGGCGCGCATCCGTATAGGAATGGCGCAGCATATCCACCAGGTGCAAAAAATCGTCAAAGGAGGTGACGGACAAAAGCCCCGACAGGTGTGTGTTCCACGGCTTGCGGAACAGCACCGGATAGCTGGCGGGCGAGCGCTCGATATTGTGCGCGCCGTCGTCCAAGAGAATATCCAGGTGTACCAGATCCTTGCGGTGACCAAGGAGAATATTCGAGGTGGGCACCTCGGGGAAATCTGCGGCAAGGCGCGTGGCGCGTGCGCTCATACAAGCGGGCGGCACGGCGGAAACGAAGAACACGTCCGCCACCTCGCAAAGCTTG
>JAZRFG010000059.1:0-4278 GCA_045661265.1 Eubacteriales bacterium | reverse complement strand
TCTCTCTCTCTCCGCCATACAAAGAAGGCACCCAATCGGGTGCCTTTTTTGTCGCGGCGGAGAGAGAGCCCCAAGAGAACTCTGCCCCGCTTTGTGGGGCAGAGTTCGGTTTCGCCGCCCGAGATCGGGGAGCGCCTTGCGCGGCAAGGCATTCACCAGGCGAGGGCGTGCGAATTTTCGCGCGAAGCGCGAATACCTCTCTCGCAACCCAAAATCGTGTTTGCGCGCATCGGGGCTTTCTTATTTGACAACCGCTGCCAAAAATGATATAATTTATATAATGGCAATTTTTCGCTGAAGAGCGTGTACAATTATAAAACAATTCTCATTTTATGTATCGTTGTAGTTGCAAACGCGATTGTAGGCGCTGTTAGAGGAGGATAATTATGTACCGAAAAATGTATTATTTTACACCGGGACAAACCGTTGCTTTTGGTGTAGTCCTTTTCGTTTCAAATGCAATTTTTTTGGCAGGACTACTGCTTGATTGGTTTTTGATTTTTTTGACTATTCCTTCCATAGTTTTATCTCTCTCTGCTATAAAGGACGGATATTTCACTCCAATTTTGGTGTCGGAAAATGAAATTGTAGTTCGAGGAAAAATATATAATTGGAAGGATTTGCGGATAACCGCTTGGCCGGAAGGAACCAGGTCCTTTCAATATCAATATGTTCTATACTTTGGGAATGAATACTTTTCTTCAAAAAAGCAGATGAAGAAAACCAGTATATGCAAAGTTTATTTAAACCGAAGAAATTTGGAGTTGATTTTACAAGGCTATAAACACGAAATACGTGTGGTAGATCCTTTTGGAAAACGTCAGCAAAAAATTCTCACAAATCGGGAAATTGCCGAGAAAATAAAAGTGCATAACACGAGTGTTGATGATACATTTTAAGCCCCCCCGATGCGTGCTTGCACGCATCGGGGGATTTTGGATATCTCACGAACAAAACAGGGCGCTCCCATATGGGAGCGCCCCTTTTTTGGTATGGAATTAAGCCTCGATCGCGTAAACGCTGACCTGCTTCTTATCCTTGGTCTTCTGCTCGAACTTAACCTTGCCCTCGATCAGAGCGAACAGGGTGTCGTCCTTGCCGATGCCAACATTGTTGCCGGGATGGATGGAAGTACCTCTCTGGCGAACAATGATGCTACCTGCCGTAACGGTCTGACCGTCAGCGGCCTTTACACCAAGACGCTTGGACTCGCTATCGCGGCCGTTCTTGGTAGAACCTACGCCCTTTTTGTGAGCGAAGAACTGCAAGCTGATTCTTAACATCGTTCGTATCCTCCTAAATTTTTAGATGTCCCACAGGGGGACGGGCGGGTTACTCAAAATCCTTGTCCACGACCTTGACTTCAAAGCCCGTGTCCTTGGTAAACTCGTACATATCATCGTGCAAGAGCATATCCTCAAGCATCAGATAGTAGGTGAGAAATAACCCGGAAACTGCGAAGCGAACACGCTCGTCCTGCTCAAACTGGGGCAGAGCCGAGGGGGAACGCACGGTGATCACGGTGTCATCGTCGTTGATGTCGTACTGAACGGTACCGCGGTACACGTCCTCGATGGCGTCAACGATATACATCGTGGTGGAAGAAAGCATCGCGCAGAAGGGATCCTGTCCCCACTCGCCATAGCCGACGTGGCCGCTTTCCTCAAAGCCGTAGAAAATTCCGTCGCTTCGGAAAAATGTGATGGTTGTCATCGGGAATTAGCCCTCGATCGCAGTGATCTGAAGCTTGGTGTAGGGCTGTCTGTGACCGATCTTCTTCTTCTCGTTCTTCTTGGCCTTGTACTTGAAGACGTAGATCTTCTTTGCCTTGGCCTGACGAACTACGGTCGCAGTGACCTTTGCGCCCTCAACATTGGGAGTACCAAGTTTCAGCACGCCGTCCTTGGACAATGCCTTGACGCTGTCGAACGCAACAGTTGCGCCAACCTCAGCATCGAGTTTCTCGACGAAAATGATTTCGCCTTCGTTGACCTTGTACTGCTTTCCGCCGGTTTCAATGATAGCAAACACGAAAAGCACCTCTCTTTCTTTTATAGACTCGCTGACCTGCAGGCGGCGCACACACCGAAATGCGGACGCACTTAAAAAAGCCCTTTTCAAGCGGCAAATTATTATAGCACGAATTCTTCCCTGTTGTCAAGTGCTTTTTGGAAATTTGTGAAAAGTTTTTTCTTCTATTATATAAGGCGCGATTTATTTCGCCTTTCCCTCTTTTCTTTGGATGCTCTCCACCGCCCGCTTGCCGCACTTGGCGGCGATCGGCAAGCCCCCGGGGGCTTGCAGCCATTGGGTAGCGAGCAGCACGTTATCAAGCCCGCGCACGCGGTTGCTCACGCCAAGCGGCAGAACACCCCCGCCGAACGCGAAGCTCATATACGAGCCGATCTCGCTATCCACGTAGCGCTGATAGGTCGCGGGCGTCCACACGTCAATGCAGCGCAGCTTGCCGCGCAAGGCGGGCAACTGCTTGCCGATCGCCGCTTCCATACGCGCGGCGATCTCCTTTTTTCTCTGCTCATACGCCGCCTTGTCGCGGCGCAGCGCGATGAAATCGCGCGCGCACTCCTCGTCGCAAAAGCACAGCGTTTGCAGAATGCTCTTCCCCGCGGGCGCGAAGCTCGGCTCGTGGGAAAACTCGCGCACAATGAGATCGCGCGTGCCGAGCGCCGCCTGATCGTCGGGCGAGAGCGGCGCGATGAAATCTCCCTGAAAGGGCAGCTCCCCCACCTCGCAGGCGAACGCGCAATGGTAGCTGGAAAAGCGCATCAGCCGAGGATTGTGATACATTTTTTGCAACCGGCGCGGCATCGGCACGTCCAAAAGCCTCCCGAAGCTCACGGTGGGGTCGCACGTGAGCACGACGTAGTCCCCGAGCACGCGAGTGCCGTCTGCCAAAAGCACCCCACGGGCGCGGCCGTTTTCGCAAAGGAGCTTCACCACCTCTTTTTTGAGCAGTAGCTCGCCGCCAAGCGCAAGGTAGCGCTCGGTCATGCGCTTCGCCATCTCGCGCGAGCCGCCGCGTGGCAGCCCGCCGTTGTCGGCGCAGAAATGCGCGAACACGCAAAACAGCGCCAGCGCCCCGAAGCGCGGCGTGAGCAGCGAGGTGAGGAACTGGCGGATCAGCGGGTGGCGAAAGCGCGCCGCGAGCGCGCCCACGTCCATACGGCTGTATTTGAGCAGAGGTGGGAGCGCCGCCGCGCGCTCGCGCGCGGTGGCAGTGCGGTCGTGCCCCTCGCCGCCCACACCCATTAAGGCCTGTGCGAGGCGCACGCTGCGACAAAGCGCGAGGATCTCACGCCGATCCTCGGGCGAGAGCGCCAGCATCTCGCGCTCCAGACGCGAAAGGTCGCGCCAGAGCGTGAGGCGCGCGCCAGCCAGCTCGCAGGTGTATAAGCTCTCCGGTTGCAGGATCTCCACGCCGCCGAGCGCGCCCAGTTCCTGCCACATTGCATACAAGGGCGAGGCGGGGTTGGTGCCCGTCAGCCAATGGATACAATTGTCGATATGATATCCCCCGCGCCGCCAGCCCACAAGGTTGCCGCCCGCCATCGCGCCGCGCTCACAGATGACCGCCTCAAAGCCGCTCAAGCGCGCGTATATTCCCGCCGAAAGCCCTGCCACTCCGCCCCCAACGATCACGATCCTTTTCATAGCCCACGCTCTCCTTTTTACCATATTGCGCTATTATATGCCCCAACGGGTCAACTTTAGTCGCAAAATGAGGGAAATCCCGCACGCCGAAATTCGACAAAAATATACTGATTACGGGAGGTGTTGTATGGATAATACGGTATGGATGGCGCTTGCGGCGACCTTAGGCACGTGGGGGGTCACGGCACTGGGCGCCGCAACGGTCGTCTTTTTCAAGTCGCCCGACAGACGGGTGATGGATATGATGCTCGGCTTTGCCTCGGGGGTGATGATCGCGGCAAGCTTTTGGTCGCTGCTGCAGCCCGCCGTGGAGCGCGCGGAAGCGGGCAGTGCGCTACCGCCGTGGGCGGTGGTGACGCTGGGATTTTTGTTTGGGGCACTGTTTTTGTGGGGGAGCGACAAGGTGGTCACGCTGGCGCGCACGAAAGAGGCAAGCGACGCGCGACCGCACAGAACGCTGATGCTGATCTTGTCGATCACGCTGCACAATATCCCCGAGGGGCTTGCCGTGGGCGTGGCGTTTGGCGCGCTGCAAAGCGGTGGGGGCGCGGAGGCGCTGATGGGCGCGGTGACGATCGCCATCGGCATCGGGCTGCAAAATTTCCC
>JAZRFG010000058.1:0-17539 GCA_045661265.1 Eubacteriales bacterium | reverse complement strand
ATCGTTCACGCCCGTCACGATCACGCGGCGTAGCCACGTGTCGATCCCGCGCGCGTTCAACTCGTCAAGGAAGCGCAAGGGGGCGTTTATGCCGCAGCCGACGTGTGCGCGATAGCGCTTATCGTCCGGCATTTTGTGGTCAAGCAGTACAAGGTCGGTCACCGAAAGAAGCTTTTCTACCTCGGCGTTCCAAATGCACCCGGAGGTGTCGAGCGCGGTATGCAGTCCCGCCTTTTTGCAAAGCGTGAAAAGCTCGTGCACGAAGTCGGCCTGCAAAAGCGGCTCGCCGCCCGAAACGGTGATGCCACCCTCGCTCCCGAAATAAGCCCTGTATCGCAGTGCCTTTTGGCACAGCTCCTCGGCGCTGATCTCGCGCCCGCCCGCCACGTCCCACGTGTCGGGATTGTGGCAAAAGCCGCAACGTAAGGGGCAGCCCTGCATAAATACTAAGAAACGAACGCCGGGGCCGTCAACCGTCCCCAGCGTTTGTATCGAATGGATGCGACCCGGCATTAAAGGACCTCGTGGAAGGTGCGGCTGATGACCTCGCGCTGCTGCTCGCGGGAGAGCTTGTTGAAGTGCACGGCGTAGCCCGACACGCGAATGGTGAGGTTCGGGTACTCCTCGGGGTTTTCATACGCCTTCATCAAAAGCTCCTTGTTGAGCACGTTCACGTTGATGTGATGTGCGTGCTGGTGGAAGTAGCCGTCCAGAATGTTGACCAGGTTCTTCACGCGGTCTTCTTTGTCGCGGCCGAGGGCGTCGGGCACGATCGAGAAAGTGTTGGAAATGCCGTCGCGGCAGCAATCGTAGGGCATTTTGGCAAGCGTGTTAAGGGATGCCAGTGCACCGTTGGTTTCGCGGTTGTGCATCGGGTTGGCACCGGGGGCAAAGGGCTCGCTCTTCTTGCGGCCGTCGGGCGTGGCACCCGTCTTCTTGCCGTAGACCACGTTCGAGGTAATGGTCAGCGCAGAGAGCGTATGCACCGCGTTGCGGTAGGTGGGGGTCTTGCGCAGCTCGGTGATCACGTCGGAAAGCAGCTGGCGTGCAATATCGTCCACGTCGTCGATGTCGTTGCCGTACTTGGGGAACTCACCCTCGGTTTCAAAGTCCACGATGTAGCCGTTCTCATCACGAACGGGCTTGACCTTGGCAAACTTGATGGCAGAAAGCGAGTCCGCGATCACGGAAAGGCCCGCCACGCCGAAGGCCATCAGGCGCTCGACGTCGGTATCGTGCAACGCCATCTGGATCTTTTCGTAGGCGTATTTGTCGTGCATGAAGTGAATGACGTTCATCGTGTTCACGTACAGGCGGCACAGCCACTCCAGATAGACCTTCAGGCGGTCGGCCACGTGCTCGTATTCCAGCACATCACCCACGTAGGGCTCAAACTGCGGGCCAAGCTTTACGCCGGTCATGTTGTCGTAACCGCCGTTGAGGGCGAGCAAAAGAAGCTTGGGCAGGTTGCAGCGTGCGCCGAAGAACTGCATCTGCTTGCCGATGCGCATGGCGGACACGCAGCAGGCGATGGCATAGTCGTCGCCGTACTCGGGGCGCATCAGATCATCGTTTTCGTATTGAATGGAGTCGGTATCAATAGACACCTGAGCGCAGAACTTTTTAAAGCCCTCGGGCAATGCCTCGGACCAAAGCACCGTGAGGTTGGGCTCGGGCGCGGAGCCGAGGTTGTAAAGCGTGTTCAGCACGCGGAACGAGGACTTGGTAACAAGCGTCTTGCCGGTATGACTCATACCGCCCACGCACTCGGTGATCCACATGGGGTCGCCGCCGAACAGCTCGTTGTACTCGGGCGTGCGCAGAATACGCGCCATACGAAGCTTCATCACGAAATCGTCGATCAGCTCCTGTGCGCCCTGCTCGGTGAGGATGCCGCGCTGGATGTCGCGCTCGATGTAGATGTCAAAGAAGGTGCTGACACGGCCCATCGACATGGCGGCGCCGTTTTGCTCCTTGATCGCGGCCAGGTAGGCGAAATACGTCCATTGGATCGCTTCGCGCGCGTTGGAGGCGGGCTGGCTGATGTCATAGCCATAGGTTTCAGCCATTTGCTTGAGCTTGCCGAGGAAGTCGATCTGACGGTGCACCTCCTCGATCAGCTGGATATTCTCCTGGCTCATCAAAAGCGTGCCGAGCTTTTTCTTGTCGGCCTTCTTCTGCTCGATCAGGGCGTCCACGCCGTAAAGAGCCACGCGGCGGTAGTCACCGATGATACGGCCGCGGCCGTAGGCGTCGGGCAGACCCGTCATGATGCCGACGTGACGCGCGGCGCGCATTTCGTCGGTGTAGGCGCGGAACACGCCGTCGTTGTGCGTGGTGCGGTAATGGAACGCGTTTTCGATCTTATCCGAGAGCTGGTAGCCGTAGGCGGCGCAAGCGGAGCGTGCCATACGAATGCCGCCGAAGGGATGCACGCCGCGCTTGAGGGGTGCGTCGGTCTGCAGACCCACGATCAGTTCTTTATCCTTGTCCAAATAGCCGGGAGCATAGTTGGCAAGCGAGGAAACGGTTTCGGTGTCGATGTCCAAAAGACCGCCGTTCTTGACCTCGCTGGCAAGCAGTCCACGGAATTTTTCCATCAGCTCGTTCGTGCGGGCGGTGGGACCTGCCAGAAAGCTGCTATCCCCCTCGTAGGGTGTGTAGTTATTGCGGATGAACTTACGGACGTTGATGGATTCTCTCCATTCCTTACCCGCAAAGCCCTCCCATTGTGCGAAATCAAACATATGTATTTTCCTCCTTTTACAAGATGGTGTCAAGAAAACAAAAAGACAGCCCCACAAGGACTGCCCAGACGGTCGGCAAAAAGGCGGCGAGCCGCCCGCGCACTACACGGTGTGTAACTCACCCGATCCGTCAGCAGTACGCTATATATTGTGCGAATGTACTTTTATTATACTATATCTGCGGGGGATTGTCAATCGTGATTATAGATAAAAGTGGGCGAAAATTTTCCTACATATGCACAATTTCGATAGATTTTTCACAAGCAAAAGACCCCCACTACGTGGGGATCTTTTCAGTATGCGGCGCCCCTCTCCAGACGAAAAAGCAGCTTCGTGAGGGGGAAGACCAGCGCGCAGGCGGCAAAATTGCCGACGGCGTGCAGAAGATCGAACGTCGCGCCGGAGAGCACCCACGCCACGGTCATTTGAAAGTCCATGTTGGAGAAAAGCGCCTGCGCGGGGGCATAGAGAATACCGTAGCAAATGCCGTGCAAGCCACCCGCGAGCATCGAGAGGGCGGTAAGAAGCCAGGCGGGCGCGCGGCGGGGGAGCAGCATCGCAAGTCCCCACAGCGGCAGCCAGATATAAAGGTAGGGTACCCACCACACGCTGAAGCCGCCGTACACGCCCGTGAGCAGCACGAACACGTAGATGGGCACCAAGGCCTTGGTGCGATAGACCAGCGTAAAGGTGATGATAAAAAGGGCGATGAAGTGAATGTTCGGTGCCCATTCCATCAAGAGCTTGGAGCAAAAGAGGAGCGCACCCAGCATCGAAAAAACGCAGATTTCCCGTACCGTCAGCCATTGTTTTGCGCGGCGGCACGGCACAGACGGTTCCGTCGTCTGTGCCGTGGCGGGATTATTTCGTACGGGTGAGCTCATATTGCTCGCCGTTCTCGATCGTGGTGCCGTCCACGCCAACCATCATCATTTCGCCGTTTTTGGTGAATTTCCACCACCAGTTACCGTTCTCCCAATCGGCATAAATGCCGATGACGGTGTGGATCAGCCCGTTTTCTTCGATGATCAAATCGTGTTCTTTGAGTGCTTCACCGAGCGTTGCCTTGTCGGTGTGAATGGTGAAGGTCAGCTCCTTTTCCTCTGCACTCACCTTGACGGTGACGGTCTTGCTGCCCTCGCCGAGCTCGGTGTCGCGGTCAAAGGTGGCGGTCTCCCACGCGCCGGTCTTCTCCACGTCGGCGCACGCCACAAAGGAGAAGAGCGTCAGCAGCG
This sequence comes from Eubacteriales bacterium, assembly GCA_045661265.1. GTDB lineage: Bacteria > Bacillota > Clostridia > Oscillospirales > CAG-272 > Firm-07. Next base: position 13,557 of record JAZRFG010000058.1, on the reverse strand, counting down.
CGAGAAGCAAAAGTGCGACTTTTGTGAGTGTTTTCATCTGTTTTTCCTCTTTTCGTAAAGTTTTACAAAAAGAATGAATGTAAAAAGCTCCCCAGCGACCGAGGCCGCAGGGGAGCGAAACGCCAAAAGGACACCGTCGGAACTCCGGTGAGTGCGCCACGCCTCCCCCTTGCCCGGGAGCGTTTTACGGCACGGGACGATGAGCATTCCGACTGTAACGGTAATGGCTGTTGCGACGGATTTGCACCGCACTTTCCTCATCCGCGCCCCTTTTTGGGCGCGCCTGCGCTCGCGGCGCAGGGAAGCGTGTTCATTTTTTTGTAGGGTCGCGATGCGACGCTCCTATTATAGCACACGGGGTAGGGCTTGTCAAGCCGCACTTCGGCAAAATCCCCCAAAATTCTATCACCATCTTTGCCCTGGCTCATAGAATAATAGCAGGGAGGGGAACTATCTCCCGAGGTCATACAAGGAGGATCGGTTATGAACAACAACTGTATGGGCGGACTTTTCGGTGGCGAGAACAACTGCTGCTGGATCATTATTATTGCTCTGATCGTGCTTTGCTGCTGCTGCAACTAAAGCAACCACCTCTCGCGCAGAACAAGGGCGCACGGAAGCTTTGGCTTCCGTGCGCCCTTTTCCGTCTTGCGTTTTGGAGGTAAATGTGTTACAATAAGGGCGTATAAGGGGGTGAGTGACGTGGATCTCACGATGCTATATGAAAAACAGCGCGCCCAAAGAGATGAGGGGAGCGCCCTCGGGCGGCTGTATTTGCTGGACAGCGCGCTTTGCGTGATCGGTGCTTCTGCGGGGGAGGAAACCGCGCAGATGGGTGTATCCTTTTTCGATCTGTTTCCCGCCAATCGCTTGCTGCGCGACGAGGTTGCCGCTTACGTTGCTTCCTATCCAAACGACGTACTGCTCACGCTTTGCGCTCGCACGCCCGTGGTGTTTGTAGGCACGCTGGCGGCGCAAACGGGGCTTGTTGTGGCTGCGGTGCCCGAGGGCGAGATCAAAAGGACGCTTGCTGCCCCCGCCGCCTTTCACCGCGTTCCCGCGTGTGTGCAAGTCGGCACCACGGCACAGATGAAATATCGCGCGCACGATGAGGCGGCATTTGCCGATGCCGTGCGCTGGCTGCTGGCGCTTGCCACACCCTTTCTTTCCCACGCGGATACGCCGCTCTCGCCAAGCACTCTGCTTTCCAACTCTGCCACCCGTCTTGCCGCGCTTTTTGACGTTCCGCTTTCCCTCGATCTTTCCGGCTTGCTTGACACGGATTGCGCGGGGTGGAACGTGGCGTTTGCCGTTGGCGTTGTGCTGTCGACGCTGACGCTGGCGCGTCGCGTGTCGCCCGACGCGGGCGTGCACCTTTGCGGGGTTTCGGAAAGTGCGCCGACGCTTTATCTGGAGCTTCGCGGCGTGTGTGCCGATGATCCGCTCCCCGAGCTTGCCCCGCTGCTTTCGTGTGCCCGCGCCCGCGGCGCGGTTCTGGACGCAGTTTTCCCAAGAGAGGACCCTCGCCTTTTGCAGCTGCGCGCGTGCGTTGGCATCGTGGAGCTTTCCGCCGAGGGACTTCGCGAGCGTGCTCGCTTTCTTGAGGGCAAATCCCCGCTTCGCGCGGTGCCTGTGCCGCACGCGATCCCGTCGGTATTTCCCGAAATTTCCTTCGATTGAGTGTCAAACGGTATGAAAAAAGCGCATTACGCCTTGCGTAATGCGCTTTTTTCTTGTTCTGCATCAAGAAAGGACCCACCGGGCCGTGTAACCGATGTGAAAGAACCCTTTTGGTATAGGGCGGGCTCCTGCCCACCGCTTTACTGCTTCCAACGTCCTCGATTCCCGTCGAGACAAGTCAATCGATGCGGGGCGAGGGAGGCCTGCAAACCACGGTGCTGGCTTTATCCGGATCCCTTTGATCTTCGTGTCGGCCCCCAAAACCGATTATCACGAGAGCGGTAGGATTTTCAATTACTTCTTGTCGTAGTTGATCTCTTCGTCAAACAGGTTGTCGAAAATATCCGCAACGGCGTTGAACTCCTCTTCGTTGTCGTCCACGGAAACAAGCGATTCCTCGCCGTTTTCGTCCACGATCTCCTTAAGGATCACGTATTCGCAGAACTCGTCGTCCATATCGCTGTCCAGCGCGGGGATCATTGCATAATAGATGGCGCCTTTGTATTCGCAGTCGGCGATCACCTCGAACTTATGCTCGTTGCCGTTTTCGTCCTGAAGCATGCAAAAGGCGGCTTCCTCCTCCTGCAGCTCGTTCTTCTTGTTTTCAGCCATTTTTATCACCTCTTTCAGTATTTCTATTCTAACCGATTTTTATGTGTTTGTCAAGGGGCTTTACCGCTTGGTGCTATACAGCAAAAACCTCTCGTCAAGCTCTTGCAAGCGCATGGCACCAAGCGTCGCACCGCTTGTGTCGATAAGGACAAGATAGCCGTCCTTATCATCCGTGTAAAACAGGAGAGCGTAGCCGTCGTCGGTGAAGCGTCCCGCAAGCGTACACGCGGCGTCAAGCAGGATCACGTCCTCTCCCTTTTCGTTGATATAGGAAAATTTTCCGTCGCGCTTGACTGCGGCAAGTTCATCACAGAAGGTGGAGGCATATTCCAGCGTGGGGGCGATCACAAGCTCGCCCTGCTCGTTGACGTAGCCCCAGCCGTCGTCTACCCTAACTGCGGCAAGCCCGTTTTGGGCAAAGGGCAGCGCCTCGGTAAAGCGCGCGGGGATCACAAGCTCGCCTTGCTCGTCGATGTAGCCGTAAAGTCCGTTTTCCGCAAGGCGCACAGCCGCAAGGCCAATGGTGGAAAACTCTGTGGCAAAGTCCAGCGTGGGAGCGACCACAAAATGGCCGTCGCGGTCAACGTAGCCGTATTTTCCGTTGCTTTTCACGGGGGCGATGCCGCCGTCAGAGAAGGCACCGATTTCCTCAAAGCGCGGGTTGATGATGAAGTCGCCGTTCTTATTGATGACGCCCCAGCGGCCGAACGTCTGTACTGCGGCGTAGCCGTCCTGGTCGAAGTCGCGCGCGGCATCGTATTGCGGCAGAATGGCGTAATCGCCGCTGCGGTCAACATAGCCGTATTTGTCGTCGATGACCACCAGCGCAAGACCGGAGTTTGCAAAATTCTTGGCGCCGTCGAACTGCGGCGGGATCGCAAATTCCCCCTTTTTGTTGATATAGCCCCACAGTCCGTACTGCTTGGCGGGTGCGAGCGTATCGTCGTCAAAGCCGAGCGTGTTCTCCAGCGTGCAGGGGATCACCTCCTGCCCCTTTGTGTTGATATAGCCCCAGGCACCCTCTTTCTTTATTGCGGCAAGGCCGTTTTGCGCAAAGGGAAGCGCCTCGTCGTACACGGCGGGGATCGCCAGCTCGCCGTCCTTATTCAGATATCCCCAGGCGGCGTCCTCGCCCACGGCGATCTTGACGGGGGTGAGATCCTTGGAAAAAAGTCGGGTGCGCTGCTGCACGTGCAGCTGAATGTTGGCAAGGACCAGCACAAGGATCACGCTGATGCCGATCAGCACAAGAGCCAGCGTTGCCCAGATCGGCCGTTTCTTTTTGCGGTTTGTGAGATCTGCTTCCTCTGGCGCGCCAGGGTCTTGTGTTGCACGCTCCAGTAGATCTTCCTTTTCATTTTTAGGCACGGTATTCTCTCCTTTCCGGGGCGGCACAAGCGCCACGCTACGTACGTATTATATCATAAGAACGAGGCAAAGTCAAATAAAAAAGGTGCAAAGGCAGAGGCCTTTGCACCTTTTGAAATATCAAGCGTCGTTTGATTTTAAAATTAGAAAAATGGCAAAAAGCGGAATCACATACGGTCAAAATCTGCCAGCACGAGGCCGGGGTTGTTGTCCTGCGCCCACTTGATGCTCCACTGTCCCGTGAACAGCAGATAGTATTTCCCCAGCACGTCCACGACCACGCGCGTGTCCGAGGTGAGGTTGAGCTTCGCGACGTCAACATTCTCGTTTTCAATGCGCTGGATATACTGGAAGGGTAGGTCGCGCTGGATATACTTCACGCCGTACTCGCTTTCCATGCGGAATTTCAGCACGTCGTATTGCAGCATACCGATCACGCCGACCACCACGCGCTCCATACCTGCGCCGGGCTCAAAGAACATACGGATCGCGCCTTCCTTGGCGATCTGATCCATGCCCTTGGCAAACTGCTTGCGCTTCATCGAGTCGATCTGCTCGACCATGGCGAAATGCTCGGGGGCAAAAGTGGGAATGCCCGAGTAGGTGACCTTGCGGTTTTTGGCACAGACTGTGTCGCCGATCGAGAAGATGCCGGGGTCGAACACGCCGATGATGTCGCCCGCAAACGCTTCCTCCACACCCTCGCGCTCCTGTGCCATCATCTGCTGGGGCTGGGAGAGCTTGAGCGGGCGCTTGCCCTGAATGTGGAAGTATTCCTCGCCGCGCTCGAACTTGCCCGAGCAGATGCGCAGGAAAGCGATGCGGTCGCGGTGCGCCTTGTTCATGTTCGCCTGAATTTTGAACACGAACGCGGAGAAGCCCTCGTCAAAGGGAGTGACCTCCGTACCGTCGGCGGTCTTGCGTGCAAGGGGAGCCGAGGTCATCTCAAGGAACGCGGCGAGGAAGTCTTCCACGCCGAAATTGTTGAGCGCAGAGCCGAAGAACACGGGCGAGAGCTTGCCGCTTGCGATCTTCTTCTCGTCAAAGTCGAAGCTTGCGCCGTCCAGCAGCTCCACCTGCTCGCACAGCTCCTCGCGCAGATTTTCGCCGATCAGGGCGTCGAGCTTGTCGGTCTCGGTGATGTCGCAAGCGATCGTGTCCAGCTTGCCACGGCCGCCGTGGAAGTTGTCGAAGGTGTGAATACAGCGCGCGCGGCGGTCAAACACGCCCTTGAAGGTCACGCCGCAGCTGATCGGCCAGTTCATGGGATAGGTGCCGATGCCAAATTCTCTCTCCAGCTCGTCAAGCAGATCGAACGGATCGCGCGCCTCGCGGTCCATCTTATTGATAAAGGTGAAGATCGGGATACCGCGCTTGGCGCAAACGTGAAAGAGCTTTCTTGTCTGCGGCTCGATGCCCTTGGCGGCGTCGATCACCATGACGGCGCTGTCTGCCGCCATCAGCGTGCGATAGGTGTCCTCTGAGAAGTCCTGATGCCCGGGGGTATCCAGAATGTTGATGCAATAGCCGTTGTAGCGGAACTGCATCACCGACGAGGTCACCGAGATGCCGCGCTGCTTTTCCAGCTCCATCCAGTCGGAAACAGCGTGCTTGTCACTCTGCTTGCCCTTGACCGATCCCGCAGACTGAATGGCACCGCCGTAAAGCAACAGCTTTTCGGTAAGGGTAGTTTTACCTGCGTCGGGGTGCGAGATGATCGCAAATGTGCGTCGACGCTCAATTTCCTGTCTTGTTCTTTCGTCCATATCCGTCTTCCTTTTTTATACGTTCTAACTTTTATATTTTACATCAAAATGCAATTTTTTGCAAGGGGGGGTGGGGAAAATGTTTCGCTTTGTTCCCCTTGCCGCGGAACTTGTGGGGAAGGGTTGAAAAACGTTGCAAGTTGTGATATAATCTATGGAAAGGAAAATGACGCGTAAGGTGATAAATGCAAGAACGCGTGTACGATGTCACAAGGGAGAAGGACGATGTTTACCAAACTGCACATTTTATATATGCTTTATTCCGGGCTTGTCGGTGCCGCGGTGCTACTGGCCTTGTATTTTAGCAAGAGCAAAAAGATCAGCAAGATCGCCTTGCGCGCGATCGCCCTTGTCACGATATTCCTCCATTACAGCCCCTTATGGGTGGAATATCTTACCACGGGCTCGGCGGCGATGAGCCAAGAGCTGCTGTTTTTGATACACCCCTGCCACGTGTGTATGTGGCTTTTGCTGATCTCCTCGTTTTTGATCGACCGCAACGACGTTGTTTCTCGCACGATCAAGGATTTTACCTTTTGGGGCGGCACCGTGTGCGGTGCGATCGGCACGATGTTTAATTTTGAGTTTGATATGAACCCCTCCTTTGAGGATTACGGCGTACTGAAAGGAATGCTGTCGCACAGCACGATGGTGACGGGCTGTATCCTGCTTTTTGTGGCGGGCTTTGTCAGCATTCGCGTCTGGCGCGCGCTGCGTGCCGTTTCGGCGGGGCTTTTGCTGTTCGGGCTGTGTGGCTGGTCGGTGAACACGTTGTTTGTTCATTTCGGTCTATCCGCCCCCAATTCGATGTATTTACTGGAGCGCCCCTTTGAAAGCACGCCGTGGCTCACCGTTTGGACGATTGCCGCAATGGCGCTGGCACTTGCCTTTGTGATTGCCGCCCTATTTGAGCAGTTCGCACTGCCGCGCGAGCAGCGCTGGTATGCGAGCTTTGGGAAATGGGCGAAAAAATAACGACCCGGACACGAAAGGGAAACAAGATGAAAAACGTACTGATCATTTCTTCCAGCCCCCGCAAGGGTGGCAACTCGGATCTGCTTTGTCGCGAGTTTTACGAGGGCGCGATCGAGGCGGGACACAACGCCGAGATCGTCCGCCTTGCCGAGAAGAATATCAACTATTGCAAGGGGTGCTATCTGTGCCGCAAGCGTGGCAAGTGCGCGCAGGACGACGATATGCTCCCGCTTTTGGAAAAGCTGAAGAAGGCGGACGTGCTGGTGCTGGCAACGCCTGTGTACTTCTATTCGATGTGCGCCCAGCTCAAGACCTTTATCGACCGTATGTTCTATATCTACCGTGACGTGCACGCCGATATCTATATGATCATCACGGCGGCGGACGACGATCTGCCGCTTCTGGAGCAGACGGCCGAGTCGATCCGCGGCTGCACGCGTGATTGCTTTGAGGGCTGCGAGGAAAAGGGATGCCTGATCGTGGGGGGCGTTGGCAAGCGCGGCGAGGTGAAGTCGCGCGAGGAGATGGAAACGGCCTACGAAATGGGGCGCAATTGTTAATGCTGGTGCATCAAAATCTGCTCGTCGTTTCAGAATAGTAGTGTAACGGTATGAGTTTTTTGAAAATGGAGAGCTTATGAAGACCTTAGAAGAAGTGAAAAATATCTTTGCCGAGGATCGCTTTGCGAATCGGAACGGCGCGAAGATCGAGGCGTTTGATACGGGCTATGCCAAATGCACGCTTTTGCTTGACGAGCGCCACTGTAACGCCGCGGGTGGCGTGATGGGGGGCGTGTCCTTTATGCTGGCGGACTTTGCGTTTGCCGTGGCGGCCAACCACAATAAAATGGACACGGTGACGTTGTCCTCCTCTATCACCTTTCTCGGTGTTCCCAAGGGCAAGATGTTGATCGCCGAGGCGCGTTGCGTCAAAGAGGGACGCAGCACCTGCTGTTATCGCGTCGAGGTGAGGGACGAGCTGGGAAACGGCGTGGCCGAGGTCACGATGAACGGCTTTCGCGTGGGATAAGCGTCCAAACGGCGGAATATTCTTTGCTTCATAACAAAAAGCCGCACACGTGTGCGTCTTTTTGTTATTTCTTTTCTACCACGATGAAAAAGGGCGAGGTGGGGGAGTTGAGAATGCGGATCAGGGTACAGCAGATGACGTGGCGGTCCAGCGTGGCGAAATAGTCCAGCACCATCTTGCCCTCGGCGTCCCCCTCGGCGTGGCCGGGGTAGACCGCGACCAGCAGCACGCCGCCGTGGTCAAGCAGATCGATCGCCGCCTCGATGGCGGGCATCGTGGTCACGCGCATCGTGGTCACGCTCTTGTCCGAGCCCGGCAGATACCCGAGGTTGAACATCCCCGCGCGAATGGGGCCCTTGACGTATTCCTTGACCTTGTGGTGCGAGTCTAAGATCAGGGTATAGTTCTCGGGGCAGCCCGCTTTTTTGAGGTTGGCGGCGGTGGAGTCCAGCGCCTGCTGTTGCACGTCAAAGGCGTACACGTGTCCACTTTCTCCCACCGTTTTGGACAAAAATTCGGTGTCGTGGCCGTTGCCCATCGTGAAATCCACCGCGGTGTCGCCCTCGCGCAAATGCGCGAGGATAAATTGCTTTTGCAGCTGCAAAAGGTCGATCATATTTCCGTATTTGCTTTTGTTTTCCATCTTTTTCACTCTCGGGCTTATTTCTTGTGTATGTCAGAGCGCAAGAACGCCATCGCGCGCTCCACGCTGTCCTTGGAATTTTTCCAGGGCTCATCCTCATAGCGGTAGTCAAACTTCTTGCAGAACCAGCTCACGTCCTCGCAAAGCGTATCCAGATAGTGCTTTTGCACGCCCTCCACGGTGCTCACAAAGTCGGCGAGTTTCTTTTTTTGCAGACGCGCCTGTGCCTTTTCCAGCAGCAAGCGGTAGTGCGGCAGGCAGAAGTAGGGCTGTGCCTTGATCTGATCGGCGAAGGTTTCCTCGCTTTCAAACAGGTACACTACGGTTTCTGCCATATGCTGAAAATGGAAGTCGATGCGCTCACAGACGTAGCAGCTTTTTTCCAGTTTTTCAATGCGCTTTAAGGGCGTGCTGCCGGGCTTGGCAATGAGCCCCGCCACAAAGCCGGTTTCCAGCTCCTTTTTCAGTTCGTTGAGGTGGCTTTCCAGCGTCAGTGCCATGCCAAGACGGTTCTTGCGCACGAACATCATATCGTAATGCGTGCGGCAAAAGCCCTTTTCGTTGGTCTTGATGCGCACGTCGGGCTCCATCATCGAAGCGCCGAGGATCAGGTCAAGCTCGTTTTCCTCCAGCTTGCGGTAGAGTGCACACAAGGGACACCCGCATTTATGGTCGGCGGCACCTGCCTCAAACGTCTCGTGGACGGGAATGGTATAGATCTGTTGCATGGGGCAACCTCCCTTATATCATAATCAAATTTATTATACAATGTTTTGATGGTAAATGCAAGTTGAATTGCAAAAAAGCGCGCGGGGCGCGCAAAATTTCCGTTTTTCGAGCCGCATAGCACGCGCGGCGCGCGGCAAAAATAATAACAAGACGAAAAGAAGGGGGAGAGAAAAATGAAAAAAGCGACGATGATGGCGGCAGGGATCCTGACCGCGGCGTCCGTGGCGGGCGCGATGGGCGTGGTGATGAGCAGCAGTGCCAAGCGCGTGGCCAAAAACACGGCAGAGGCGGTAGAGAAAACGGGGAAGAAGATGCGCCAGATGGTGCAGGGCATGAAGTGACAAAAGCAAAAGCGCCTCGGGGCGGCCGCAGGGGCGGCCGCCTTTTGGCTTTTTGCAAAAGCTTCCCCGCAAAACCAAAGGGCTGTCGCTCCTCTCGCGTGGCGAGTGGCGACAGCCCTTTGACTTATTGTGCGGCGACGGGGGCTTGCGCCTCGTCGTCGGCTTGCTCCTCAAGCGAGGAAAGGTCCATTTTCGGCTTGCGCGAAAGGCGCATTTCGCTGGTTTCCAACAGGTCAAACAGCGACTTGATGGGCAGGATCTCGATCTCCTCGCCCTGCTCGACCATATCCTTGGCGATCAGCGTGCGGGGATCATTTTCGGCGTCCTCCCACACGTACAGCGTGTCTGCCTCGCGCGTGGAGAGCGTATAGCGTCCGCCCGCGTTGGTGATCATCTGCGTAAGATACAGCATCTCGTTGAAATGCGTGCGCTGGTAGTTGACGCCCACCGTGACGGTGTGACCCGAAAGCAGGGGCGGCTTGCGCGTTTTCTTCGGGGCAACGTCGGAAAGGAATTTCACGAAAAGCTCCGCGTTGTGCGAGCCGCGCTCCATATAATTGGTGGTGTCCGGCTCGGCTTCCTGTTGCACCTCGGCGCTCTCGCTCTTTTTCTTTTTCGAGCGGTGGCGCTTCTTCTTTTTCTCGCCCTCGGGCTTTTTCCAGGCGTAATCGATCACGCCGTTTTCGGTGGAGCCGCCGCAATCGGGGAACATTTCCATAAGGCCGGGGATATTGGTGCCGTGATAGGCCGCGATCGCCTTCATGATCAGCATCGTGTTGTAGGCGTCCTCGTCCGAGCGGTGGAGGTTTTCCGGCTCAACGTTGCACCAGGAAAGCAGCGAGTCCTCCAGATTTTTGGCGGTGTTGTTAACGGGCTGGCGGGCGTAAAGCTGCTGCACGTCATAGAACTTATAGGTGTAGGGCGCAAGACCGTAGCGCTTGCAGTCGTCGTGCAAAAAGTGCACGTCGTTGGTGACGGCATAGCCGACCACCATCGTGTCCTCGTCCTCAAACATCTCGCGGAAGCGCTCGTAAAAATCGGGGAAGGGGGGCATATCCTTAAAGATCTCGCGGGGGTAGGCCATCATCTTCTTGGCGACGTACCAGTCAAAGCGGTCGCGCGGATTGATCAGCACGTCCTCCTTGTCGTGGAGAATGTTAAAATTCTCGTCGGTGATGACGTACCCCAAGCTGAAGATCTTTGCACAGTTTTGGTAACAGTTGGCGCACTCTATGTCAAAAAACAGATATTTCATCAATCTCTCACTTTACAAAATCCATCACGTCAAGGCCGAGCATCGGCAGAAGGCGCGTGAGCAGAATGCGGTAACGCATATAGGAGTGGTAGCGCAGGCCCTTGACAAGCAGCTCCTCGTTCACGTGGACGTCGGCGGGCTCGGTGGGGGCACCTGCGGCGGTCATCATTCTCATCATTTCCTCGTCGGTGGGAAGCACCTCGCGGATGATGCGGCGGATCTCGGGCCAGATCGCCTTCAGGCGGGCGGGATCGACCTTATCCATAATGCTGGGGGTGTTGACCTTCATGAGGTCTGCGTGCTGGGTCTCGTCGAACTGTGCGCGGATCAGATCCCAATCGGGGTTGTCTGCGGTGGGGTTGACGTCCTCGACGCGGTCGGCGATGTTGCGGTAGATGCGGTTGATCAGCACGCTGGCCACGCCCACCTTCTTGCCGTGGAACTCGGGCCAGATGTTGCGCGCGAGCTTATAGCATTCCCAGTAGTGGGAGACCACGTGCTCGGCACCGGAGGCGGGGCGGGAGGACTTGGCAAGCTTCATGCCAAGACCGGAAAGGATCAGACCCTCCATGATGTTACCGGCGGCGACCTCGTCCTCGCTGTTCACCTTGTCGGCAAGGTCCACGACCTTCTTCACGCCCTGCATGGTGATGTCGGCGACGGCGGGGCAGTAGTACTCGTCAATCAGCAAATTTGCGATCTGCCAGTCGGCGATGCCGATGTACTTGGCGACCATGTCGCCAAAGCCCGCAGCCTTGAGCTCCAGAGGGGACTTCGCCAGCACCTTGGTGTCGGCCAGAATGATGCGGGGCTGCTCGACGAAGTAGGAATTCTTGAAGTTGTTTTCCACGATGGGGGCGGTGTCAGAGGCGAAGCCGTCCATCGAGGGCGCAGTGGCGATGATGCAGAACTGCTTCTTTTCCTGGAAGGAGACCACGCGGCAGATGTCGTTGATCGAGCCCGTGCCCACGGCGATGATGCCGTCCACGTCAGCGCAAAGCGCGGTGACCTCGCGCACCTGCTCGATGCGGGCGTAGGTCATGTTTTGGTAGACCAGCTTCTTGACCTCAAAGCCGGCTGCCTCGATGCTCTCGGCGGTGCCTGCGGCGGCGGTCATGGCGTTCTGGTCAGAAACAAGCAGAACCTTCTTGGGGAAGCCTGCGTCGGCAAGGATCTTGCCCATACGCGCAGTGAGGCCGCTTTCGATCTCAACGATCTCGGTCACAAAGGTGTGCTTCTTGCCACAGGGGCAGTTTTCAAGCGAATGTAAAATCTTTTTCAGATCCATAACGAGAAGTACCTCTCTTTCTAAAAATCAACATCTTTAATTATAGCGCAACATACGCGCTTTGTCAAGGTTGCGGGCGAATTTGTGGCAAAGAATACTTGCTTTTTGCACGGGGATTTGCTATAATGGAGCAAAAGAGCGAAAGGGGACGTGAAAATGCTGAAAAAGGTGAGGATTCGGATCGCCACACAGCGCGCACAGGTGCCGTTGGATCTGTACGAGAATAAGGCGGTGCCGCTTGACGGCGAGAGCCTTCCCGAGCACAGCGAGATCTCGGTCGAGGGCAGATACCACGACGACGGCCGTCGCGTGTCGATCGCCTACGATGAGGGGGAGCTTTCCGGCATGGAGGGCTCGCGCACCACGATCTGCTTTCAAAAGGACAATCCCGCACAAGTGGAGATGCTCCGCACGGGAAACGTAAAGACGGCGCTTTTCTTCGAGGCGGGACACCGCCACGAGGCCGTGTATCAAACGCCGCTGGCGCCCTTCACGGTCTGTGTGCAGACCGAGAGGGTGAGCAACGCTGTGGAGGCGATGGGCACGCTGGAGCTGGACTATATCGTCGAGTTGCGAGGTGCACAGGCCGAGCGAACCAAGATGCGAATCGTGATCTCCCCCGCATACGATAAGCCGCAAGGTATGTAAAAAAGCCCCGAGAGGGGCTTTTTTTATACCGTTATGGCGCTAAAATCAGATCCAGCAGCTCTTTTGCAGTGTCGGCAAACACCGTGGCGCCCGCTTTTTTAAGGCACGCGCGGTCGCGGAACCCCCAGGTGACGGCAATACAGGGCAGCTGCGCGTTTCGCGCGGTCAGCACGTCCACGTCAGAGTCACCGACGTACACCGCCTCGGCGGCGGTGGCACCCAGCGCTTCGAGCGTGTGATGCACCATATCGGGGGCCGGCTTGGCGGGGCGTTCGGCGCGCTCGCCGAGCGCCAGATCAAAAAGATCGGCAAAATAACGCTTGGCAAGCTCCTGCACGGCGAAATCCGCCTTGTTGGATACCACCGCGGTGCGCACGCCGTGCGCGCGGAGCGTGGAAAGCAGCTCGGGCACTCCCGCATAAGGGGAGGTCTTGTCGGCGCAGTGCGCGCCGTAATAGCGCTTGAACTCGTTCAGCACGCGCGCGACCAGCGCGCTGTCCGTGCCGGTGGGCACGGCGCGCTCGATCAGGGCGCGAATGCCGTTACCCACAAAGCTGCGCACCTCCTCGCGCGTGCGCGCGGGCATTTCGTGCTTGGCAAGCGACACGTTCACGGCGTCGGCAAGGTCATCAAGCGTATTCAGCACCGTGCCGTCCAGATCGAACAAAACAACTCGAAAACTCATACCGTTCTCCTATTTATTGGGGTTGGATCTTCCCTTTTGCAATGGCGTCCACGACGTCACCGATCAGTCCCTCGTCGCAATCGCACAGCACAAGGTCGCAAATGGCCTTGACCTCGTCCATCGCGTTGGCGGGGCAGACGGCCACGTCTGCCGCTTGCAGCATCGGAATGTCGTTTTCAAAGTCTCCGCAGGCGATCAGCGTGCGCGCCGCCATATCGGGGGAGTAGCGGCGCAGCTTTGTAAGCCCCGCTGCCTTGGAGCACGTGGCAAGCTGCACCTCGAAGGAGCGCGCGCTGGACGTGGTCATGGCAAAGCGGGTGCCGAACACCGCGACAAAATCGCGGCGCGCTTGCAAAATACGTGCGGGCTCGGCGATAAAGACCAGCTTGTACCAGTCTCCCATCGGCCAGCGGTCAACGGGCAGATCGAACACGGTGATCTGCTCGTCACAGCCGGGGATCTGCGGGCGATCGCTGCCCGCGGGCACGAACACGCGGGTCTGGGTACGCGTCATCACGCGAAAGGGAATGTCCGCGCA
>JAZRFG010000057.1:0-1182 GCA_045661265.1 Eubacteriales bacterium | reverse complement strand
GGTGTCGTTCTTGGCCACCACCAGAAGCCCGGAGGTGTCCTTGTCGATGCGGTGGACGATGCCGGGGCGCTCCACGCCTCCCACGCCGGAAAGAGATCCCTTGCAATGATGCAAAAGGGCGTTGACCAGCGTGCCGCTCTCGTTGCCTGCGGCGGGATGCACCACCATGCCCTGGGGCTTGTTCACGACCACGATGTCCCCATCTTCAAAGACCACGTCCAGCGGGATATCCTCGGGCTGTGCCTCGGCCGGGGTGGGGTCGGGCAGCGTGAGTGTGATCTGCTCGCCGCCCTTCAGGCGGTATTTTTTATTGGCTTCGCCACCCAGGATCTCCACCGCGCCCTCGCCCAGCAATCGCTCGGCGGCGGAGCGGGAAAGGTCGAACTTGGCGGCGAGAAAGGCGTCCAGACGCGTACCGCGATCGGCGCTCTCGGCAACGGCGTTAAGAATTTGCGGCATCGTCGCCACCCCCAAGCTCCGTCGGCGCCTTTTGCTTTTTCAGCTCCTTGACGGTGTCTAGGATCAGGTAGAGAATGAACATTCCCGCTCCCACACAGACGGCGCTGTCCGCGATATTGAAGATCCATTTCCAGAAATCGAACGCGCAAAAGTCGATGAAATCCACCACAAAGCCGTATGCCACGCGGTCGATCATATTGCCGATACCGCCGCCGATTACCAGCGCAAGGGCGGTGCGGCCAAGCTTGCCCTTGACATAGAACCACAGATAAGCGGCGACAAGCGCAATACCGATGGTGGAAAAGACCATAAACACCCAGCGGTGATCCGCCAAGAGCCCGAAGGCCATGCCGCGGTTTTCCACGTAGGTGAAGTTGAACACGCCCTCGATGAGCACAAGCTGCCCCTCGTAAAGAAATTCCAGGACCAAAAGCTTACTGATCTGATCCAGCGCGATCACGCCAAGCGCGATCACGGCATAGGGAATGATCCACATAATATCTCCTTATCAAATCGCCGCAAGCACCCCAAGGGGCACTTGCGGCGGGTTTGTTTTTAAAGTTCGAGCACGGCCTTGCAGCGGGGGCAAAGGCATCCGTCCTCGCCATCGTGGAAGCCCGCGGTGGTGTAGTTCCAGCAACGGTCGCACTTCTCGCCCTCGGCGGCGTCCACCTTCACGGCGATGGGAGCGCCCTCCTCGACGGCAACGTCGGCGGGAGCGGC
>JAZRFG010000056.1:0-6301 GCA_045661265.1 Eubacteriales bacterium | reverse complement strand
ATGATGTTGTCCTCAGCGGTGAGGGTGTTGTGGTTTACGTTGTAAACGATGGTGGGCAGATCGTTGCCTGCGGGAGCAGAGATAACAACCTTCTTTGCGCCGGCCTGGATGTGAGCCATGGACTTCTCCTTAGAGGTGTAGAAGCCGGTGCACTCCAGAACTACGTCAACGCCAAGCTTGCCCCAGGGGCAATCAGCAGCGTTCTTCTCGGCGTAGATGATGATCTCCTTGCCGTCAACGATGATGGAGTTCTCAGTAGCCTCAACAGTGTGAAGGCCCTCACCCATCTTGCCGCAGTAGGGACCCTGAGCGGTGTCGTACTTGAGCAGGTGAGCAAGCATCTTGGGGCTGGTCAGGTCGTTGATAGCGACAACCTCGTAACCCTCAGCAGCGAACATCTGACGGAATGCAAGACGTCCGATACGGCCGAAGCCGTTAATGGCAACTTTTACAGACATGGTAAAAATCCTCCGTGTTTTTAATTTGATTTTGGTTACCCAGATTTTTCAATCCAATTTATTATATCATATTTTTTATTTCTTGGCAATAGTTTGCAAAAAATCTGTATTTTTTACAAACAGGAGCTGTGCGACGACTCTTTTTTGGGCGTTTTGGCGAAATTTCACTTCTCAAAGCACGCGCGAAGCAACGCGTGCTTGCGCTTGGCGTCCGCCGCGTCACGCCCGCGCACGCAGTAATAGTACTTGCATTTCGGCTCGGTTCCGCTGGGTCTTACCGCCACCCAGCTGCCGTCGTCCAGCAAAAATCGCAGCATATTCGAGCTGCCAAACCCTTGCTCCCGCATCTCGGGGGAAAGGTAATCCTCCACGCGCACAACGGCCATATCACCCGCCTTGGCAGGGGGATCATTGCGCAGCGCCGTGAGCGTGGCGCGGATCTTCTCGGCACCGTCCGCGCCCGTGAGCGTCTGCGCCGTTACAGCGTCCAGGAAATAACCGTGCGTGCGGTAAAGCTCATCAAGCACGTCCCAGAGCGACTGACCCTTGGACTTATAATACGCGGCGGCCTCGCAAAGCATCAGCGACGCCTGCACGCCGTCCTTGTCGCGGGCAAAATCCGCGATCAGACACCCATAGCTTTCCTCATAGCCAAAGACATAGGTCTTCTCGCCGTTTTCCTCCCACTCGCGGATCTTATCGCCGATGAATTTAAAGCCGGTCAGCGTTTTTTCCACCGCCACACCGAACTGCTCGCACACGCGATCGCCCAGCGTTGAGGTCACGATGGTATTGCACATCACCGCATTGGCGGGAAGTGTGCCCTGCTCCTTGTGATAGGAGAGGATATATTGCAGCAGCAGCGCACCCGATTGGTTGCCGCTGAGCAGCGCGTATTCCCCGTTCTTCTTCGCAACCACACCCAAGCGATCGCAGTCGGGATCCGTCGTAATGGCAATATCGGCGCCCTCTCGCTTCGCGTATTCCAGCGCCAGCTCATACGCCTCTTTGTTCTCGGGGTTGGGACTCTTGGTATTGATGAAATCCCGGTCGGGGAAGCACTGCTCCTCTACGGGCACGACGTGGTATCCCGCGCGCTTCAGCACCTCACGAACAGGCACATTTCCTGTACCGTGTTGGGGGGAATAGACGATCTTCAGCGATTTTGCGTCCACCTCTCGCAGCCGAATATCCAGCACCGCGCGATAGTACGCCTCGTCCACGTCGGACCCCAGCGTTTGGATCAGATCCCCCACCGTCTGCAACTCGGGCGCGGGGACGCTGAGCGGGTCGATCTCGTTGATCTTCTGCATCAGCACGTCGGTGCAGCGCGGCAGCTGCTGGCAGCCGTGCTCGTCATAGATCTTATAGCCGTTGTATTCGGGGGGATTGTGCGAGGCGGTGATCATCACGCCGCCCGCCGCGTGGCAATAGCGCACGGCAAAGGAGAGCTCAGGGGTGGGGCGAAGATCCCCAAAAATGTAGGCTCTGATCCCCTCAGATGCCAGCACGCCCGCCGTTTCCATACAGAATTCGCGGCTCATACGACGGTTATCGTGCGCGATCACCACGCCGCGCACACACGCCTGCTCACCGAATTGCTCTTTCAAATAGCGCGCATAGCCCAGCGTCGCCCTGCGCACCGTATAGCGATTGATGCGGTTCGCACCGGCACCCAGCACGCCGCGCATGCCGCCCGTGCCAAAGGCAAGATCGCAGTAAAAGCGATCCTCGATCTCCCGCTCATCACCCACGATCGCCGCCAGCTCCGCGCGGTTTTGCTCATCCAGCAGCGGGTTTTCCAGCCACGCCCGATAAAATGCGTTACAATCTCTCATTCTTTTCTCCTTTCAGAATGCAGGGATATACTCATCTTTTCATGTATTTCAGTATATCACATTTTTTGTTTTTCTTCAAGCGCCTTTGCGCTGATTTTTCCCGCCGCCCGCAAACTTTGCACAAATCGCGCAAACCGCGCTTGACAAGCAGGTCTTTTTCCTCTATAATATATCTGTATAATTGTGATTTATGCCGAAAGGAAGCAAGAAAATGGCAAAAGAAAAGAAATTGGTAGAGCAGATCACCTCGATGGACGTGGATTTTGCACAGTGGTACACCGACGTGGTGAAAAAGGCGGAGCTGATGGATTACTCCAGCGTCAAGGGCTGCATGATCTTCCGCCCCTACGGCTATGCCATCTGGGAAAATATCCAGAAGGATCTGGACGCCCGCTTTAAGAAAACGGGCCACGAAAACGTTTATATGCCCATGTTCATTCCTGAAAGTCTGTTGACCAAGGAAAAGGACCACGTAGAGGGCTTTGCCCCCGAGTGCGCGTGGGTCACCTTCGGCGGCGAGAACAAGCTCACCGAGCGCCTGGCCGTGCGCCCCACCTCGGAAACGCTGTTCTGCGAGCATTTCAAGACCGTGATCCAGTCCTACCGCGACCTGCCCAAGCTGTACAACCAGTGGTGCTCTGTCGTCCGTTGGGAAAAGACCACCCGCCCCTTCCTTCGCACGTCTGAGTTCCTCTGGCAGGAGGGCCACACGATGCACGAGACCAAGGAGGAGGCGGAAGCCGAGACCTTGCAGATGCTGAAGGTCTACGAGGATTTCTATCTGGAGGCCCTTGCCATTCCCGCCATCACCGGCCGCAAGACCGACAAGGAAAAGTTTGCAGGCGCCGAGGCGACCTACACCATCGAGCCGATGATGCACAACGGCGTGGCGCTGCAGGGCGGCACCTCACACTTCTTCGGCGACGGCTTCGCCAAGGCGTTCGACATCACCTACGCCGCACGCGACAACACCGTGAAGCACCCCTTCCAGACCTCCTGGGGCATATCCACCCGCTCGATCGGCGCCATCATTATGACGCACGGCGATGACAGCGGTCTGATCCTGCCCCCCGCCGTGGCACCCATTCAGGTTGTGATCATTCCCGTCGCCCAGCATAAGGAGGGCGTTCTGGAAAAGGCAAACGAGATCAAGGCACGCCTTGCCGACACCCTGCGCGTCAAGCTGGACGACAGCGACCAGTCCACGGGCTGGAAGTTCAGCCAGTATGAGATGAAGGGCGTTCCCGTCCGTCTTGAGATCGGCCCCAAGGATATCGAAAACAACTCCTGTGTGCTGGTCAGCCGCGTCACGCGCGAGAAGAAGTTCGTGTCGCTGGACAACGTCGAGGCAGAGGTTGCCGCAATGCTCAAGCAGGTTCACACTGAGCTTGTCGAGCGCGCGCGCAAGAATCTGGAGGAAAAGACCTTCGTTGCCACCAATATGGAGGAATTCCTTGACATTGCCGAGAACAAGCCCGGCTACATCAAGGCGATGTGGTGCGAGGACGTGGCATGCGAGGAGGCCATCAAGGAAAAGACCGGCGGCGTGAAGTCGCGCTGCATTCCCTTCCAAGAAGAAAAGCTCTCCGACGTCTGCGTTTGCTGCGGAAAGCCCGCAAAGAAGATGGTCGTCTGGGGCCGCCAGTATTAAGGGCGTCTTATTTCGCGCAGAACAAACACACACCAATACAAAACAGCCGCTCTCTGTGTCGTCACCGGCACAGGGAGCGTTTTTTTGTCATACACCCTCACACACGCGCGTATGCTTATATTGAAATTGAATGCAAGGAGGACTTTTTTATGTTCGTATATTCCGTTCGTGCCGGAACGGTACGCTTTTTCGGGGTGATCTGCGCGGCGCTGTTGCTGCTTGTCGCGCTGGTGGCATTCGTGCCGGAGCTCTCTCCCGTGGCCGCCGCCACCGAGCCACAGGAGCAAGTCGTCCGCTATGAGGGGGTTGAAAACGAGCAGGACGCCGGCGAGTTCCTCGCCCAATTCGGCTGGGAGATCGAGCCCGCTGCCGTGGAAAGCACCACGGTGACGATTCCCGCCGAGTTTGACAAGGTGTTTGCCGCCTACAACGAGCTGCAACGCGCCCAAGGGCTGGATCTTTCCTCGTATGCGGGACGCGTGGTGCGGCGCTACACCTACCGCGTGACCAACTATGAAGGGTACACGGGAGAGGTGCTGGCCAATCTGCTCGTCTTTCGCGATCGCGTGATCGGCGGTGACATCTGCGCAGCGGACGCAAACGGATTTTTGCAAGGGTTTGAAAAAACGAATTGAATAACCCCCGAAACGGCTGTATCTTCGAAAGAAGTGTTTACGCAAATTCGCACCGTTTCGGGGGTTATTTTTTTGTTTTTTGACGGCTTTCGCGCAAAACGCCCCTTAACGGGGCGAAATATTCTTCTTTTTTGCGCCACTCTATATGCCAAAACTCACAAAATGTGTCTTTTGTTTTGTACAGTTCTCACAAACTTTATTTTTTTCACTGTACAATCTTCCTTTACGCGCGCGTTTATGCTATAATTGATTTATAAACATTTGGAAACAATTCCTTCACGACTTGTCCCGAATGGTTATCAAAAAAGAAGTTGGGAGATGCACCGATGAAAAGAAGAATTTTGACTTGCTTACTCGTGCTGTGTATGATCCTCGCCCTCGTGCCGATGATGGCCGTTGCCACCGGAGCCGAAGACGACGGCATCGTTGCTACCGTAACCGCGAACGGCAAAACCGTTCTCCAGGCCACAACGCTGAGTGACGCGTTTGCCGCCGCTGCAAAGCGCTCCGGCGCCACCGTTGTACTTATGGACGACGTGACCGTCACCGCCGGCTTTGATTTTGCCGGTACCTATACGTTTGACCTGAACGGCCACACGATTTCCGCTCACACCCCCCTGGTCCAGACCAGAGGCACCGTCACCATCATCGACAGTTCCGAGGGTCAGACCGGTGTCATTCGCGGTGAGGGCTGTCCCGCACTCAGACTGGCCGGTGTAACCTACACCCTTGAGGATGAAGAGGGCAACGTGACCACAAACTATGACGGCAACATCGTCTTAAAGTCCGGCACCTTTGATGCCACGGATTGCGATTACGCCGTATATAACAGCGGCAAGGGTGTTCTGTACCTGACCGGCACGCCCAAGCTTGCAAAGGGCATCTATCTTGCCTACTCCGATTCCCTTTGCGGCACCGACAAGCCCGTTGCCAACGCCGAGGAGGCCCCCGCCCTTTACGAGGGTGAAGTCGTGTCCGTTTATTACGCCGAGGATCCCATTCCCGAAAACGCGTTGCTGCTTCAGAACGGCGACACCTCGAAGTTTGATTTCGCACAGCGCGGCTACTATACCGCACAGGCGATCGACGGCACATACGTGTTCTCCAAGTGGGGATATCTCTCCTTTGCCTTCTCCGCTTTGATCGCTTTCATCATTCTGGTGATCGTTCTTGCGCTTGTCATTAAGGTAGCAAGAACCAAGAAGAAGATCGCAAAGATGCAGATCTTTTCCATTCCCGCATTCCTTCCCTTCATGGCAGCCATGGGTGATATGTGGCGTCTGGTCCTCGTTGCGCTGGTAGCACTTCTGCTCATCACGATCGTGCTTTCCATCGTGATCAGATCCTCTATGAAAAAGAAACTCAAGGCAGCAACCAAGGCATACAAGGCACGCCTGAAGAAGGAAGCTGCCAATGCGGCAGTTGCTGCAGCTGCAGAAGCCGTCGTTGAGGAAGCTCCTGTTGAGGAAGCTCCTGCTGAGGAAGCTCCTGTTGAGGAAGCTCCCGCTGAGGAAGCTCCTGTTGAGGAAGTTGTCGTCGAGGAAGCTCCCGTTGAAGAAGCTCCTGTTGAGGAAGTTGTCGTCGAGGAAGCTCCCGTTGAAGAAGCTCCCGCTGAGGAAGTCCCTGCCGAGGAAGTTGCCGTCGAGGAAGCTCCTGCCGAGGAAGTTGCCGTTGAGGAAGCTCCTGCCGAGGAAGTTGCCGTTGAGGAAGCTCCTGCCG
>JAZRFG010000055.1:0-8882 GCA_045661265.1 Eubacteriales bacterium | reverse complement strand
GGGTTGGTAGAATGCGCCCACCAGATTCTTGCCCGCCGGCAGGTCCACGGCGGTCTTGCCGCCGACGGAGGAATCCACCATGGCCAGAAGCGTTGTGGGAAACTGCACGAAGGAAATGCCGCGCAGATAGGTGGCGGCGGCGAAGCCGACAAGGTCACCCACCACGCCGCCGCCAAGGGCGGCAAGGCAGTCGGAGCGCGTGAGTCCCTCGGCGGCCAGCGCGTTCCACAGTGCCAGCAGCGTTTCGGGGGTCTTGGAGCGCTCGCCGTGCGGGAACACGAATTCCTTTACGGTATAGCCCGCCTCGCAAAGCGAGCGGGTCAGCTTCTCCCCCCACAGGGCAAACACCGTGTCGTCGCTGACAACCATTACGGTGCGGGGAGGGGGAAGGAGGGCGCCAAGCGATGCGCCCGCGCGCGAAAGAAGTCCTTTTTCAATTTGCACCCCGTAGCTGCGAGATGCGTTTATCGTAACACTTTTCATTTGTCGTCCTCACTTCCGCGGTCTACACGCTCCTTGGCAAGGCGCCCCTCTCGCAAAAGCTGCTTCAGGCGCTCGGCGTCGCCCGCCGCCATGGCGTCACGGTAAGCGGTGAGCGCCGTGATGATGCCGTCGATCTCCTCGGTGAGGTAGTCGCTGTTTTCCATAAACAGCTCGGTCCACATCTGCTCGTTGAGCCACGCCACGCGCGTCAGATCCTTGTAGGAGCCGGCAGAGAAGCCCTTGTGCACCTGGGCGTTGGGGCTTTTGACGTAGGCGTTGGAGACCACGTGCGCCAGCTGTGAGGTAAAGGCGATGATGCGATCGTGCTTTTCCGCCGTGGAAACGGTGATGGTGCCAAAGCCTACGGGCGCGAGCAACTCGCGCACGCGCGTAAGCGTCGCCTCGTCACAGTCCTCTGCGGGCACGATGACCATCGGCGCGCCGCGGAACAGCTCGTTTTTACTGTTTTCAAAGCCGGAGTATTGCGTACCCGCCATCGGGTGGCCACCTACAAAGGTGAAGCCGTACTCACGCGCCATACCGAAGCAGGTGCCGCAGATGCCGCGCTTGGTGCCGCAAAGGTCGATCACCACGCTCTCTTTGTTCAGGTGAGGTGCGGAAACGCGCAGCCACGCCATCGCGGCCGCGGGATAGACGGCAAGGAAAATGATGTCACACTCGCCGACGTTCTCTGCCGTCAGCTTGCCGCAAACGGCGTTTTCGGCAAGGGCTGCCTCCACGGACGCTGCGCGGATGTCGTGCGCGAGCACGGCGTGGCCTGCTGCGCTGTACGCGCGCGCCATAGAGCCGCCGATCAGGCCAAGGCCTACCACGCCTACTTTCAGTTGTTTGCTCATATCAGATCACTCCTTTTCGGGAAAGGAAAGACGGCACCCCTCGCAGGAAAGGGAGCAGCAAAGGCGCGCGATTTGCGCAACACTCTCCTTTTTGCCGTTTTCCAGCCATTCGATGAAAATATTGAAAAATGCCCCCGCCAGATAGACGTGGCGATATTTGTCTACCAGTGTTGTGCCCTCGGTGGGGAAGGTGAGAGCCATGTTCTTGGTGATCTGGGTGTGGATCAGCTCGCCAAGCCCGCCGTGAAAGGCGGTCAGCACCAGGTCGCTGTATGCGCCAAGCTGAGCAAATAGCTCGAAGAAATAGTCAAAAACGCTTGCCCTTGGCATAAGCGAGGCCAGCTTTTCGTGAATGGCACTTCCCACCTCGTCGGCGAAGCTGCTTATAATGTCCTCTTTCGAGGTATAATTGCGGTAGTAGGCCATACGGGAAACCCCTGCCTTTTTGGCAAGGTCCGTGATCGTGATGCTGGCGTAATCCCGCGTTTTCATCAGCTCAATGAGGGCGGTTACGATGCATTCCTTAGCCAGTTTATTGGATTCGCTCCGTGCGTGCATATACATTTTACCTCTTTTTGTAACTTTTTTCAAGGAAGAGATTGACTTTCGAAAGGTTTAGTGGTAGAATTACAATGTTACGAATGTAACCTAAGTGATTCTCAGTTTAGCACGATATCGACAAAATGTCAAGCGGTTTTGAATAAAAATCACGGAATTATACAGAAAGGTGTATTGTTATGAACTCTTATGCAATTGTAACGGATTCCTCTTGCGATCTGCCCGCTTCTTTGGTTGCCGAGTATGGCCTTGAGGTAGTGCAGCTTGCCGTGTCCCTGGATGGCGGCGAGCCCACGCCGAACAACGAACTGGACATTAAGGATTTTTACGCCAAGCTTCGTGCCAAGTCGCGCGCTACCACCTCGGCTGCCAATCCCGATGCCTTCACCGGCGTTTTCGAAAAGTATCTGTCTGCGGGTACCGACGTGCTTTACCTCGGCTTTTCCTCGGGGCTTTCGGGCACGTGCAACGCGGCCTTCGTGGCCGCACGTGAGCTGAGCGAGAAATACCCCGACCGCAAGTGCGCCGTGGTCGACACGCTTTGCGCTTCGCTCGGCGAGGGATTGCTCGTGGTGCTTGCCGCCAGAAAGAAGGCCGAGGGCGCCACGCTGGACGAGGTGCGCGATTACGTTGAAAAGACCAAGCCGAACCTCACTCACCTGTTTACGGTGGACGATCTGTTCTTCCTCAAGCGCGGCGGTCGCGTCAGCGCTCTTACCGCTGTGGCGGGCTCTGCACTCGGCATCAAGCCGCTTCTGCACGTGGACGATGCGGGCCACCTCATCAAAACGGGCATCAAACGCGGCCGTACCCCCTCGATCATGGCGCTGTGCGAGCGTATGAAGGAGCTGGCCGTCGACCCCGCCGAGCAGCTGGTCTTCATCAGCCACGGCGACTGCGAGGACGAGGCGAACTATCTTGCAGAAAAGATCAAAGCCGAAATGGGCGTCAAAGAGCCCATTCTGGTATCCTATATCGGCCCTGTGATCGGCGCCCATGCAGGCCCCGGCACCGTGGCACTGTTCTTCATCGGAAAGGAGAGATAAGATGAAAATCGACGGAAAAATCTTTAGCCAAATGTGTGTATCGGGTGCCAATGCATTGGATAACAATCAGGCAACCATCAACGCGCTCAACGTGTTTCCTGTGCCGGACGGCGATACGGGCATCAACATGAGCCTTACCATGAGCTCTGTGCAGAACCTGGATGATTTCGACGGCACGATCTCTGACTGTGCGATGCGTATTTCCAATAACATTCTGCGCTCCGCGCGCGGCAACTCCGGCGCGATCCTGTCGCTGTTCTTCCGCGGCTTTGCCAAGTCCCTCAAGGGTCTGGAGAGCGCAGATGCCGAGGACTTTGCCAAGGCCTTTGAGAACGGCACGCGTGAGGCGTACAGCGCCGTGATGAACCCCACCGAGGGCACGATCCTCACGGTCATGCGCTCCTGTGCCGAGGAGGCACTCAAGGTCGTGCGCGAGAAGCGCTTTGAGGGTGACACGATCGGCCTTTTCGCGTATCTGCTCGGCGTGGCCAACAAGGCACTTGCCAAGACTCCCGAAATGCTTCCGCTTCTCAAGGAGGCGGGCGTGGTGGACGCGGGCGGTAGCGGCTTTGTGACGCTGATCTCCGGCATGTTGGCAGCGCTCAATAACAACCCCGTTCTGCGCGAGAGAATGGATACCGATCAGAAGGAGGCCGCCGACTTCGCCGACTTCGATACTGCCGATATCAAGTTCGGCTACTGCACCGAGTGCATCGTGGATAAGGACGAGCAGCACGTGGGTGAGGGAACCGGTGCCGAGCTGCGCCCCTGGCTTGCCGAAATGGGTGACAGTCTGGTCTTTGTGGATGACGAGACCTTTATCAAGTTCCACGTGCATACCAACCACCCCGGCGAGGTGATCGAAAAGGCGATGACCTACGGCCCGCTTTCGATGGTCAAGGTAGAGAACATGCGCAACCAGCACACCAGTCTTGTGAACGGCGAAGCGCCTAAGCAGGAGCCCAAGAAGAACGAGCCCAAGAAGCCCTATGGCTTTGTGGCCGTTGCCGTGGGCGAGGGCGTGTGCAATCTCTTCCGCGATCTTGGCGTGGACTATATCGTGCCCGGCGGTCAGACGATGAACCCCAGCACTGAGGATGTGCTCAACGCCATCGCTGCCGTGAACGCTGAAACCGTTTACATTCTTCCCAACAACAAGAACATCTTTATGGTATCCGATCGCGCTGCTGAGCTTACCACCGACAAGAACGTGATCGTGATCCCCTCGGCACACTTCACGCAGGGCTTCTCTGCGATGATGGCGTTTGACGAGAGCGCCGCCCCCGGCGATAACGCCGAGGCGATGAAGGAGATGATGAGCATGGTGACCACGCTTTCTCTCACTCACGCCGTGCGTGACGCCGAGATCGACGGCCTGCACATCAAGGACGGCCAGGTGCTTGGCCTTGTCAACGGCAAGGTAAAGGTGACCACCGCCACCGATTACGAGGCGGTTGCCGCACTGCTTGATTTGATCGACGAGCCCGCGTTCCTGTCCTTGTATACGGGCGCTGATGCCAACGATGAGGAAACCGCCAAGATCGAAGCGCTCCTGCGCGAGCGATATTGCGACGCGGAAATCGTGGTAGCCAAGGGCGGTCAGCCGTTGTACGATTACGTGATCTCTGCCGAGTAAACCGACACCCCTCGCCAAAATCGCACCAACCGGTGGCACGCTCTTTTGAAATTTTAAAATTGAAAAATAAAAAGAAAGAGTGTGATAGCCATGAATAACGATATGATGAACAATATGCATTTCGTCTGCAAGCTTCCCATTCCGCAGGAAACGAAGATCAAGTATCCTGTTCCCGCCGATGCTATGGCGAAGAAAGCAGAACGTGATGCTGAGATCCAAAAGATCTTCAAGGGAGAGAGCGACAAGCTGGTGCTTGTCATCGGCCCCTGCTCGGCCGACGCCGAGGAGCCCGTGATGGAGTACATTCACCGCCTTGCCCGCGTGCAGGAGCAGGTGAGGGATAAGCTTTTGCTGATCCCCCGCATCTACACTAACAAGCCCCGCACCACAGGCGACGGCTACAAGGGAATGCTCCATCAGCCCGATCCTGAGGGATTGCCCGACATCTACCACGGCATCCTTGCGATCCGTCATCTGCACACCAGAGCGCTGAGTGAAACGGGGCTCTCCACCGCAGACGAGATGCTCTACCCCTCCAATCATCGCTATCTGTCCGACCTGCTTTCTTACGTGGCAGTGGGTGCAAGATCCAGCGAGGATCAGGAGCACCGCCTGGTGTCCAGCGGCATCGACGTGCCCGTGGGCCTTAAGAACCCCACAAGCGGCGACCTTTCCGTGACGATGAACTCGATCACCGCGGCGCAGCACGCGCATTCCTTTATCTACCGCGGCTGGGCTGTGGAAACGAAAGGCAACGACATGGCGCACGCCATTCTGCGCGGCTCCGTGAACAAGCACGGACAAAGTGTCCCGAACTACCATTACGAGGATCTTGCGGGCCTGTGCGAGCTTTACGGCAAGTTTGCCCTGAAGAACCCCGCGCTGATCGTGGATACCAACCATGCTAACTCCGGCAAAAAGTTTGCCGAGCAGCCCCGTATCTGCAAGGAGGTGCTGCATTCCTGCCGTCATAACCCCGACATCAAGAAATTGGTCAAGGGCTTTATGATCGAAAGCTATCTGGTGGACGGCTGCCAGAAGATCGGCGGCGGCGTGTTTGGCCAGTCGATCACCGATCCTTGTATCGGTTGGGAAAAGACGGTACAGCTTGTGATGGACATCGCAGACCTTGTTTAAAAATACGATCAAGAAAGGGAATGTGACATGAAGGATTTCAACAAAAAGATGAAGAAGAAGCGTGCAAGCTTCTTTGCGGATTTTAAAAAGTTTATCACGCGCGGCAACGTGCTTGATATGGCCGTCGGCGTGATCGTTGGTGGCGCGTTTACCGCGATCATCAATGCGCTGAGCAACAACATTCTCAAGCCGATCATCAACTGGCTCCTTGCGCTGGTGATGGGCAAGGACTCTCTGAGCGAGGTCTACACCTTCCTTTCCAAGGTTGAGGTGACGGACGAGGCGGGTGTGACCACAGTCGACCTTGCCAACTCGATCTACATCGACTGGGGCGCGTTCATCAACGCCATCATCAACTTCCTTCTGATCGCATTCACGTTGTTCGTGATCGTGCGCACGATCAATAAGATCCGCGCCAAGATGGACGAAAAGGAAACCCGCGCAGCCGCCGAGAAGAAGGCAGCCGAGGATGCCGCTAAGAAGGAGGCCGATGCTGCTGCCGCCGAGGTCGCAGCCCAAAAGGCAGCCGCAGAGAAAGCGGCACTTGAGCAGATGTATCAAAACATCGCCCGCCAGACCGAGCTTCTTGAAAAGCTTGCCAGCAAATAAGGAAAACAAAAGGACGCGCCACGGCGCGTCCTTTTATTTTACGGCATATTTTCGTCCAAAAGGCGAGAGGGAATTTGTAATTTGCATAAATTTATAAATTAATGGTAAAAAAATAGTGAAACGCTCTTGCACAAGCGCGCGGAATGTGATAAAATATATATGTTTGTAAAATCCCAAATTTACGAAAGGTGGATTCTATCATGACCTACAACAAGAAGACCATTGAAGACATTGCCGTTGCCGGCAAGAAAGTCATCGCCCGCTGCGATTTCAACGTCCCGATGAAGGACGGCAAGATCGCCGATGACAAGCGTATCGTTGGCGCACTGCCCACGATCAAGTACCTGCTTAACGAGGGCGCTGCCGTGATCCTTTGCTCTCACTTCGGCCGCCCCCACAACATCTTCAACGCCAAGCTTGAGCTTGACAAGAAGGAAAAGAAGAAGGTCGAGGCACTGCCCGAGGAGGAGCGCGCAGCCGCTACTGAAAAGTTCCTTGAGGCCGCAAAGAACGACAACGTGAAGTTCTCCCTTGCTCCCGTGGCTGCTCGCCTTTCCGAGCTGCTCGGCATCGAGGTGAAGATGGCAAAGGACGTCATCGGCGAGGATGCCAAGGCCAAGGCCGCAGCGCTCAAGCCCGGTGAAGTTCTGCTGCTTGAAAACGTCCGCTTCCACAAGGAGGAGACCAAGAACGATCCCGCTTTCGCCAAGGAAATGGCTTCCATGGCTGAGATCTATGTCAACGATGCATTCGGCACCGCACACCGCGCACATGCTTCCACTGCCGGTCTTGCCGACTACCTGCCCGCTGTTTGCGGCTACCTCATTCAGAAGGAGATCTCTGTGATGGGCGGCGCTCTGTCCGATCCCAAGCGTCCCTTCGTTGCCATTCTCGGCGGCGCAAAGGTTTCCGATAAGATCGGCGTGATCAACAACCTCATCGAAAAGGTTGACACCCTCATCATCGGCGGCGGTATGGCATACACCTTCTTCAAGGCATTCGGCAACGAGATCGGCACCTCGCTTTGCGAGCACGACAAGCTTGACCTTGCCAAGGAGCTGGTGGAGAAGGCACACGCCAAGGGCGTGAACTTCCTGCTTCCCGTGGACAACATGATCGGCCGCGAGTACAAGGAGGATACCCCCTGCATGAGCATTTACTCCGACTCCATTCCGGACGGCTGGATGGGTCTGGACATCGGTCCCAAGACGCAGGAGCTCTTCTCCAAGACGCTCGTTGGCGCAGGCACCGTGATCTGGAACGGCCCGATGGGCGTTTCCGAGTGGAAGAACTTCGCCGCAGGTACTGAGACCGTGGCTAAGGCCGTGGCTGACTCCGGCGCGATCTCCATCATCGGCGGCGGTGACTCCGCAGCAGCTGTCGAGAAGCTTGGCTTTGCTGACAAGATGACCCACGTTTCCACCGGCGGCGGCGCATCCCTTGAGTTCCTTGAGGGCAAGACCCTTCCCGGCATTGCTTGCCTGCTTGACAAGTAATTCAACATTGTATAAAAGGAGAATATCATTATGAATCCCGCAAAGAGAAGAACCGTTATCGCAGGCAACTGGAAGATGAACTTCACCCCTGCTGAAGCAACCGCATTCATCAACGAGATCAAGCCCATGCTCGCAGGCAAGGATAACTGCGACGTCATTTTCTGTGCTCCCTTCGTGACCATTGCTGCCGCTATGGAGGCCGCAAAGGGCTCTAACATCGTCATCGGTGCCGAGAACGTGCACTACGAGGCAAAGGGCGCTTACACCGGTGAGATCTCTGCCGATATGCTCAAGGCCATCGGCGTTGACACCGTGCTGGTCGGCCACTCCGAGCGCCGTCAGTACTTCGGCGAGACCGACGGGACCGTTAACCTTCGCACCAAGGCCGCACTTGCCGCAGGCATGCGCGTGATCCTTTGCATGGGTGAGGTCAAGGAGCAGCGTGTGGCAGGCATCACCAACGAGATCTGCGCTATGCAGATCAAGCTGGATCTTGCCGGCATCTCCGCTGAGGATATGAAGAACGTGATCATCGCTTACGAGCCCGTTTGGGCAATCGGCACGGGTCTTACCGCTACTCCCGAGCAGGCAGAGGACGCTTGCGCCGTGATCCGCGCTACGCTTGCCGAGCTGTACGGCGAGGAGGTTGCCGAGGCAACCACCATTCAGTACGGTGGCTCGATGAACGACGCTAACGCGGCTGACCTTCTGGCCAAGCCCAACATCGACGGCGGTTTGATCGGCGGCGCATCTCTTGTCGCCAAGAAGTTCACCGCTATCGTGGACGCCGCACAGTAATTGGTGTATCACAGGGAGAGCCGCGTGCTCTCCCTTTGAACTTGTAAAGGAGAGGGAATTATCCCGTTTTTGTTATGGCTAACTATCGCAGAGGACGCATCAACGACGAGATGCAAAAGGTGCTGGCAGAGATCCTGCGCGAGGTCAAGGACCCCCGCGTCAAGGACGCCTTCATCAGCATTACCGGCGCGGACGTCACGCCCGATTTGAAGTTTGCAAAGGTGTATTATTCCGCTATGCGCGGCGACAAGAAGGAGGTCTA
>JAZRFG010000054.1:0-9460 GCA_045661265.1 Eubacteriales bacterium | reverse complement strand
GAGCAGCACAATGGGCAGGGAGAGCAGCAGACTGACGACGTAAGAGCCGATCTGTCCGCCGCCAAGCATATAACGGAACATCTGAATTCTCCTTATTCGATATCGTTGCGGACGAGATCTTCAAACGTCTCGCGCTTGACCACAAGGCGCGCGTTGCCGTTTTTCACCATCACCACGGGCGGGCGAGGGAGGCGGTTGTAGTTGGATGCCATCGCATAGTTGTAAGCACCTGTGGTCAGTACGGCAAGCACGTCGCCGCGCACAGGTTTTTGCAGTGCCATACCCTCACCGATCAGGTCGCCCGACTCACAACAGCGGCCTGCAACGGTCGCGACGTAGTCCTTGGGCGCGCCCGCGCGGTTGGCGACGAGAGCTGTGTACTGCGACTGATAGAGCGCATAGCGGGGATTGTCGGGCATACCGCCGTCCACCGAAACGTAGTTGCGGAAGCCGGGGATCTCCTTGACACTGCCCACCGTGTAAAGCGTGACGCCTGCGGCGGCAACGAGAGAGCGGCCGGGCTCGAGTATCACGCGCGGGGCGTCAATGCCAAGAGCGGCGGCACGCGTGCGCACGATCTCGCCGATCTCGGCGATCACCGCGGCGTAATCCACACGGCGGTCGTGCTCGGTGTAGGGTACGCCAAGTCCGCCGCCAAGGTTCAGTTCGGTCGCAGTAAAGCCGGTCTGCGCCTTGACATCCGCCAAAAATTGCAACATGATGTGCGCCGCGTCGCGGAAGGGCTCCACATCAAAGATCTGCGAGCCCACGTGGCAGTGGAAGCCGGCAAGCGAGAGGTTTTTCTTGGAGAGGGCAAGGCGCGTGATCTCCATGGCCTGGCCTGTGACGATGGCACTGCCGAATTTCGAGTCCACGTGGCCTGTGCTGATGGCGCGGTGCGTGTGGGGGTCGATGCCGGGGGTGATGCGAAGCAGGATCTTTTGCACCTTGCCCGCCTTGGCGGCAAGGGCATTCAGTGCGTTCAGCTCGTCGCAATTGTCTGCCACGATCGTGCCCACGCCCATATCCAGCGCCATTTGCAGATCGGCGTCGGTCTTGTTGTTGCCGTGGAAGTAGATGCGCTCGGCGGGGAAGCCCGCGCGCAGTGCCGTGTAAAGCTCGCCGCCCGACACGCAGTCCACGCCAAGGCCCTCCTCGGCCACCAGCTTATAGATGGCGGTGAAGCAAAGCGCCTTCGAGGCATAGAGCGGGAGCGCGTCCTCGCCAAAGGCGCGGCGCGCCGCGGCAAGATAGGTGCGGCAGTTTTCTCGAATGACGTCCTCGCAAAGCACGTATGCGGGCGTGCCGAATTCGCGCGCAAGCGCGACCGCGTCGGCACCGTCAATGGTGAGATGCCCTGCGGCGTTGACGTCAAGATGAGGGTACAGGATCATAATTTATCATTCCTTTCGGTTACACAAGTCCGCGGGGGGCGGTGCCTGTGGCGTTTTCTAAATGTGCGATTTGGTGCTGCAAGAGGGCGCGGAGTGCGCCGTTTTCATATTCGTAGACCGAAAACGAGGCATTGGGGGGCGCCGGGTGTGCTGTGACGTTCTCGATGCGTCCCGTGGCGGCAAGAGATGCAAGCAAGCGGCAGCACAGCGCGTGCGAGCAAATCAGCACGGTCTTGCCGTCCCACTCCTTTGCGATTCGCTCAACACAGCCAAGCAGGCGCTTGCTTGCCGCGCGGATGCTCTCGCCGCCCGTGCAGGGCGCGTCGATGCTTTGCGTGTAGGCGGTGAAGTCCGCCGCGTAGCGCTCACGCACCTCGGCATAGGGCACGCCTGTCCAGGCGCCCGTGTCAAGTTCGCGCAACTCACGCGTGAGGTGGAGTGCAAGGCCCAGGCGCTCGGCGGTGGGGCGTACCGTTTCCACGGCGCGCGAGAGATCGCTGGTATAGATGGCGTCGATTTGATAGGGCACGCAAAGGTAGTTGGCCAGCTGCACGGCTTGTGCGCGGCCGATCTCGCTCAAGGGGGCGTCCATTTGCCCCGTATAGGTGCCCGCGGCATTGCTCGTGCTGTTTCCGTGACGGACGAGAATGATCTTTAGCATAGCCCCTCCTTTTTGATCATTGGGGGCCGGGGATAGTCCACGGAGCACCGAGAAAGGGGGGATAGGTGATGATGTTTTGCTGTTCGGCGCGAAGCACACCGTTCTCGTAGCAATAGATATTGACCGAGGCGTTCGCGGGCGCGGGCGCTCGGTGGAGCTGCTCGAAGGGCAGTCCCGCCGCCATTGCGTTTATGACACGTACGGGATTGTAGTGTGTGACAAGCAGCAGCGTTTGCCCCTCGTGCGCCGCGGCAAGGCGATGCACCGCGCGCTCCACGCGCAGGTAATGATCGCGCACACTCTCGCCCTGTGTGCAGTGGCAATGCGGGAAATCGAATAGCCAGGTCATCCAGTCGTCGTGATATTTTTCGTTGATCTCTCGAAAGGTCTTGCCTTCCCACAGTCCCGCGAAGATCTCGATCAGATCACGCTCTACCCTCAAAGGCAGACCAAACACAGCCGCGCTAGGCTCGGCAGTCTGTCTTGTGCGGGTAAGCCCGCTGTAAAAGATGTGATCCACCCGCTCGTGCTCGGCAAGATACGCGGCGACGTACTCGGCCTGGCGCTTGCCCTTTTGGGTGAGAGGGGGATCGCTGATCCCCGCAAAGGCGTGGGTCTTGTTTGCTTCGCTAAATCCGTGGCGAACGACGATGAACCGTGTCATAGCAACCTCGCTTTATTTGATGTCGGCGTGAGAGAAAATGATCTTCCAGACGTCCTCTTTCCCCTCGCCGTTCTGGGCGGAAAAGGGAATGATGGGGGTGTCGGTGGGAATGGCGGGATGCGTGGCCAGCGCTGCCAGCGCCTTTGCGCGATCCGTTTTGTTGAGCTTATCCGCCTTGGTGGCGACCACCGCAAAGGGCAATTCCGTTTGCGAGAGGTAATCCAGCATCATCACGTCGTCCTTGGTGGGGCCGACCTTAAGGTCGATGAGCTGTAGGATCAGCGCCACGCGGTCGATGTTTTTGTTGGCGGTGAAATAGCCGTCGGTGAGCGCCGACCACTTCTCCTTTTCCTGCGGGGGGCGCTTGGCAAAGCCATAGCCCGGCAGGTCAACAAGAAAGAGCTTGCCGTCCACCTCATAGAAGTTGACGGTGACGGTCTTGCCCGGCTCACCACTCACGCGCGCAAGTGCCTTGCGCCCGAGCAGCGTGTTGATCAGAGAGCTTTTTCCCACGTTCGATCTTCCCGAAAGCGCGATCTGCGGCACGGGATGAGAGGGGAATTGGTTCGGCATACCGGCGCTGATAAACAGCGCGGATTTTTGCAGATTAAGATTTGGCATAGATCGCTCCTGTGGTTGCTTTTTTGCGGGAAACGGGGCGCGCAGCACGTGCGCTTTCCTGCTTTTCGCAACCGGGCACCAGCGCGTGAGCCAGCACCTCGGCAAGCGTGCGGCAGGGCAGGATCTCCAGTGCCTTCACGGCGGCGGGATCCAGTTCGTCAAGATGACGCATGTTGTCCGCGGGGATCAGAACCGTCTTGACACCCGCAGCGGCGGCCGCCATCGTCTTTTCCTTCAATCCGCCGATGGGCAGCACCTTTCCCGTGAGGGTGACCTCGCCCGTCATGGCAAGATCGCGGCGCACGGCGCGGCCCGAAAGGGCACTGACCAGTGCCGTGACCATCGCGCAGCCCGCCGAGGGGCCGTCCTTCGGGATCGCGCCCTCGGGGAAGTGAATATGAAGATCCGTCTTTTTATGAAAATTCTCGGGAATACCAAGTTCGGCGGCATGGGCGCGGATGTAGCTGATGGCGATGCGCGCGGATTCCTTCATCACGTCGCCAAGCGAGCCCGTGAGCTCGGTTTTGCCCTCGCCGGGCAAGGGCAGCGCCTCGACCTTGAGCAGATCGCCGCCCGCCTCGGTATAGGCAAGGCCGTTGACCACGCCCACGGGGTCGGCGTTCTCAATGCGCTCGCGCGTGAGCTTGCGCGCGCCGAGATAATCGGGCAAATTCTTGGCGGTCACGGTAATGCGCTTGTCCGCGCCGTCTGCCACCTGCTTGGCGGCCTTGCGGCAGATGGTGGCGATGCTGCGCTCCAGATTACGGACGCCCGCCTCGCGCGTATAGTCGTCAATGATCGCGCCGATGGCATCCTTCGTGATGCGCAGCATCGCACGGCTGAGGCCGTGGCGGGAGAGCTGCTTGCTCACGAGGTGATGTGCGGCGATGCTCATCTTTTCGTTTTTGGTGTAGGTGGGAAGCTCGATGACCTCCATACGGTCGATCAGGGGTCTTGCCACGGTGTCCAGCGTGTTCGCAGTGGCGATAAAGACGCAGTCGGAAAGGTCGAAGGGCAGCTCGACAAAGTGGTCGCGGAAGGTCTTATTCTGCTCGCCGTCCAGCACCTCAAGCAGCGCGGAGGAGGGGTCGCCGTGCGTGTCGCGCGTGAGCTTGTCGATCTCGTCGAGCAGCACGAGCGGATTATTCACGCCCGCCTGGTTCATCGCGGCGATGATGCGCCCGGGCATCGCGCCAAGATAAGTCTTGCGGTGACCGCGGATGTCCGCCTCGTCGCGCACGCCGCCCAGCGACACGCGCACATAGGTGCGCCCCATTGCCTCGGCAAGCGAGCGCGCGATCGAGGTCTTGCCCACACCGGGAGGGCCGACCAGACACAGGATCTGATTTTTCAGATCGGGATTGAGCTTTTTGACGGCAAGATATTCAAGAATGCGCTCCTTGACCTTTTCCAGTCCGTCGTGATCGCGCGCGAGAATGCGGCGCGCGGCGTCAAGATCGGTGCGATCCTTTGTTTTCTTGTGCCAGGGCAGATCCAGACACACGTCAAGGTAGGCGCGCAGGACGCTTGCCTCGGCCGAGCCAAAGGGCGTTTTTGCCATACGCTCGTTTTCCTTCAGCAGCTTTTTTTCCACCTCGGCAGGCAGCTTTGCTTCCTTGATGCGGCGCTCGTACTCGTCGATCTCGCTGTCGCCATCCTCACCGAGATCCTCTTGGATCACACGGATCTGCTCACGCAGATAGTATTCCTTTTGGTTGCGGGAAAGGCGGTCGCGCACCTCCTTGTGGATCGACATCTCGCAAAGAAGAAGCTCGGTCTCCTCGTGCATCAGGGAAAGCGTTTTCTCCAGACGCTTGGCGGGATCGAAGCATTCCAGCACGGCAAGC
Source organism: Eubacteriales bacterium (assembly GCA_045661265.1). Classification (GTDB taxonomy): domain Bacteria; phylum Bacillota; class Clostridia; order Oscillospirales; family CAG-272; genus Firm-07. The sequence goes on along the minus strand of JAZRFG010000054.1, from coordinate 4,273 downwards.
TTATCCTCATAGCGCACCAGCACATTGGCGGCAACGAAGTCGGCAAACGCGCCGGGGAGCGTGAGCTCTGCGGCGCCCTTTACCATATCTGCGGGCAGGGTGGGAAGAATGGTCGCCATTTCCGAGAGGGTGGACTTTGCCACGCGCAGCGTTGCCTCTGTGTGCAGATCCAGCTCCTCACACAGCGACTCGGTCACAAGCACCACCTCGGCGTTGTGAAAATCCGCAAAGCGGCGCAGGGAAAGCAGCTGTGCGCGGGCGAAGCCCTCGCACACAAGACGCATCTCGCCCTCGGGCGTTTTCAAGGTCTGCTTGATCTTGGCGACTGTGCCCACCGAGAAAAGATCCTTTTCGCTGATCTCACCCTCCACGGGGTGATTTAACGGGCAGAGAAAGACGAAGCCGTCCGCGCGCTCGGCGGCGTTTGCCGCGGCAAGCGAGGGATCGTCGGCCAGTTCAAAATTTAAGGGAATGGCAGGGAAGGCCACCACACCGCCAAGCGGAATAAAGGGCAGTGTCAGGCGCTGTGCCATAGGGGTATCGTGGGACATAAAAGCTATCCTTTCCGGAGTTAAAGTTATACAGTATAATATTATAACATAAAAAAATGGGAATTTCCACCCCCTTTCGTAAAAAAACTTCATTAAAATTAAAATCAACGTTTTTTCGCCTTGTCGTGAGAGGCGCTTCGCTAAAAAAAGAGCAAGGTGCGCGCCAAACGGCGCACACCTTGCTTCGGGATATTCTTTTCAAAAAAGCGGCAAACGGTATGAGTTTTTCGCTTTTTGCGGTTGCCTTTTCTCACTCTGCACGCCCCGCGCGAAACGCGCCGTGGCGCGTAGTCGCAGGACGCGAGGACCGGCGTTTACTACATTTATATATGACGTGAGCCGGCAAATAAAACAGCACGGCGTAAAAGGCCGCCTTTCGCGTGTTGGTGTCATAAGGTTGGCACTCCGCGATACAGGGGTGATACACCGTGCAAGCAACAAGGATATTTCCAAGTTGCCTTGTTATTATAGCGCATCGGCGACGATTTGTAAATATCCAAAACAGACAATTTTCGCCTAAAATTTTCGTTAGAAATGCGCGATATAGAAAAAACGACGAAAACGGCGCGCTTTTTTGTTGAAAATGACGGTTTTTTGAAAAAGCGCGAAAAACGCGAGAAAAAAGATGCGAAAAAATTCAAAAAACGCTTGACAGGGGGGAGGGGACGTGGTATAATAGGTGAGCAAATGAAGCAGAACTCCCGTTCTCACCCTGCCGCAGCTGGCGCGCAGTGGTTGATATGTTCCCCTTTGTGGGATACTTGGCGTGCGGAGTGTTTGCTTCGCGCGATTTTTTATTTTGCCGGGCAGGTCCCGGGAATTGGAGGTACCCTTCTATTAGCAACGCAAAAGATATGCTGATCAACGAGGACATTCGTGAAAAGGAAGTCCGCCTGATCGGAGAAGACGGAGAGCAGCTTGGCATTGTTGCCTCGGCAACCGCCCTGAAGATGGCGTATGACCGTGGGCTTGATCTTGTTCTGATGAGTGCGCAGGCAAACCCGCCCGTGTGCCGCATCATGGACTATGGCAAATACCGCTTCGATCGCGAAAAGAAGGAAAAGGAAGCAAGAAAGAAGCAGCAGGTGATCGAACTCAAGGAAGTTCAGCTTTCCTGCCGCATTGACGTGCACGACTTTGAAACCAAGGCGCGCAACGCACAAAAGTTCCTGGCAGCAGGCAACAAGGTGCGCGTGGTCGTTCGCTTCAAGGGTCGTGAGATGGCTCACCAGGATCTCGGCCGTGACGTGCTTGCCCGCTTCGAGCAGGCGATGGCACCCGCCGGCGTCGTGGAAAAGAAGCCCGTGCTGGACGGACGTATCCTTTCGATGGTCGTCGTTCCCGCAAAGAACTGATTTTTGTATCAATGGCGTGATCGCCCGATGATAGTAGATTTAAGTTGAAAAGGAGATAAACAAAATGGGAAAAATCAAAACGCACAAGGCTGCATCCAAAAGATTTTCCGTTACTGCAAACGGCAAGGTTAAGATCAATCCTTGCGGACACCGTCACAATCTCGGTCTGAAGACCGCAAAGCGTAAGAGAAATCTTCGCACCGCAGGCGTGCTGAGCGCATCTATGACGCCCACCGCACGTAAGATGATCCAGCAGTAATTGAGAAACGGAGGTAAAGCACAATGGCAAGAATTAAGGGCGCAATGATGACGCGCAAGAGAAGAAACAAGATCCTCAAGGCCGCTAAGGGCTACTGGGGCGCAAAGTCCACCCACTTCAAGGTCGCAAAGCAGGCCGTGATGAAGAGCGGCAACTACGCTTTCATCGGCCGTAAGCAGAAGAAGAGAGATTTCCGTCAGCTCTGGATCGCTCGTATCTCTGCTCAGGCAAAGGTTTGCGGCATGAACTACTCCACGCTGATGCACGGCCTCAAGAAGGCAGGCATCGAGCTCAACCGCAAGATGCTCGCTGAGCTGGCAATCTCCGATAAGGAAGCATTTGCCGCTATCGCAGCACAGGCAAAGGCCGCGCTGTAATCACATAAAAAACCCGGTTTACACCGGGTTTTTTGTCTATCTACGGCAGGAAAATTTCTGCCGAAAACACGCTTTTTTGGCCCGAAAGGAGGGGGAATCGCCATGCAAAAGGTGACGGAGTACATCACGTCCAGACAAAATCCGCTCGTCGCGCTTGCCGCAGGGCTTACGGAACGAAAGATCCGTCGGCGTGAGGAAATGTTCCGCTTTGACGGAAAAAAGCTTTTCCGCGAGGCGCTCACGGCGCGCTTGCCGCTTGTGGCGGTGCTTTTGCGCGAGAGCAACGCGCAGGAGATTTCGGATTTCGTGCGCGATCTGTCCTTGCCCGAGGGTACGCGCGCCGTGCTTCTTCCCGACACGCTTTTTGACCGCATCAGCGAGGAAAAAGCGCCCGAGGGTGTGATTTGTATCTCGAAAGCTCTTGACAAAATCCATAAAATCGTTACAATAAATAAATGTGCGCCTGAAGAATGCCCGATTCCCGCGGGCAGAACGTTGCTTTTGGAGAGCGTGCGCGATCCCGGTAATCTGGGGACGATCATTCGCTCTGCGAAGGCCTTCGGCGTACAGAATCTGGTGCTTTCCTCGGATTGCGCCGATCTGTATAACCCCCGCACGATCCGTGCCGCGATGGGGACGCTGTTTTCGCAGCACGTCTTTTTCGCCGAGGATCTGGTGGGTGTGATCGAGGCCCTCGGCACGCGCGGCCGCGTCTTTGCGGCGGCACTGTGCGAGGACGCCGCCCGTCTTGGCGAGGTGCGCTTTGGCGAGAATGATGCCGCCCTTATCGGCAACGAGGGGCACGGTCTTTCCGCAGCGGCGCTTGCCGCCTGTACGGACAAGCTCTATATTCCCATGGAAAGCGGTGTGGAGTCGCTGAACGCGGGCATTGCCGCGTCCGTGATCCTGTGGGAGCTTTACAGAGGTGAGTGATGCAACACGAACAAAGCTGGATCGCGCTGGCCGAGATCCTGGGGGCGCGCTCGGCGCTCCTCAAGCCCTTGCTCAGGGCATTCGGCACGCCCGAGGCGATCTTTGAGGCAAGTGAGGAGAAGCTGCGCGAGCTCCTGCCCGATATGGGTGCGGGCACGCGTAAGGCGATCCTTGGCAAGCGCACCGCCGAGAGCGCCCGCGCCATCGCGCTGTGGTGTCACCAAAACGGTGTGCGGATCCTACCGCTTGACCACGCGGAATATCCTGCCGTGCTGCGAGAGCTGGACGAGCCGCCCGCGCTGCTTTACTGCCGCGGCCGCTTGCCCGACCTTTATGCCCGCGCCTCGGTTGGCGTGGTCGGCCCGCGTCGCACCGATGCATACGGCGAAAGCGTAACGTATAAAATATCCTTTGAGCTGGCGGCCGCGGGTGCCGTGATCGTCAGCGGCCTTGCCGAGGGCGTGGACGGCGTTGCCACTGCCGCCGCACTTTTGGCGGGCGGTACACCGATCGCCGTGCTTGGCTGCGGCATTGACGTGACCTATCCGCGCCATCACACCCGCCTTTTGCGCGAGTGCGTCGAGCACGGTGCCGTGATCACCGAGTATGCCCCGGGCACACCGCCCAACGGCCACCACTTTCCCGTTCGCAATCGCCTGATCAGCGCGCTCTCGGACGCCGTTCTGGTCACACAGGCGGGCGAGCACAGCGGGGCGTTGATCACCGCGCGCTATGCTGTGGTGCAGGGACGTCCGCTTTACGCGGTGCCCGGCAACGTGACCTCGCCCCTTTGCAAGG
>JAZRFG010000053.1:0-2531 GCA_045661265.1 Eubacteriales bacterium | reverse complement strand
GTTCTCTTGTCGAGCGCGCATGCTACGGCACGGGAACAGACACCCCCAAAACGCAGCTGCGCATCGCCGCGCTCGGCAACGACGCGGGTATCATCGGCGCCGCGTTGCTTGGAAGCTGAAAGCCCCTGCGGGGGCTTTTTTATTTTGCAAGCGGCACGCTCCGATGGGATTTTGCCCATTTTCACTTGACTTTCTGATTGAAAAAAGGTATAATACAGGCAGTATCCATCGTGATATACCGTAACGTGTCTTCAACCATTGGAAAGGAGCTCCCCCCTATGACGAACAAACGAATCATTTCCACCAAGCAGATCACCCTGGGCGCACTTCTCGCGGCGATGGTCGTGGTGCTGCAGCTGCTTGGTTCCTTTATCCGCTTCGGCACGTTTTCCGTGTCGCTTGTTCTGGTGCCGCTTGTGATTGGTGCCGCCACCTGCGGCGTTCTGGTTGCCGCGTGGCTGGGTCTTGCCTTTGGCGTGACCGTGCTGCTCAGCGGTGATGCGGCGCTCTTCCTTTCGATCCACGCGCCCGGCACGATCCTGACCGTGCTGCTCAAGGGTATTCTGTGCGCCGTGGCTGCGGCCCTCGTTTATCGCGCCTTAGAGCGCTTCAACCTCTGGGTGGCCGTGATCGTCGCCGCCATCGTCTGCCCCATCGTCAACACAGGAATCTTCCTTATCGGCTGCCGCCTTTTCTTCTGGGAAACGATCGCCGAGTGGGGCACGGGCGCGGGCTTTGCCAATCCCGCCGCTTACGCGCTCTTAGGCCTTGTCGGCGCCAACTTCCTTTTCGAGATGGCGTTCAACCTTTTCCTCAGCCCGATCATCGTGCGCTTGCTCAAAATCAAGCTTTGACCTCGCGTCCCTTTTGTTTGTGGCCAACGCCGTACAAAAATACGCCGCTTTTGCGGCGTATTTTTTGTTTTTTATTGAACTCCCGCTTTTTCGGGCATATTATGTAAGAGAACGAAAACGCAAGGAGAGTTTCTTATGTGCGGAATTATCGGCTATACGGGAAAGCGCGCCGCGATCCCGATCCTCTTGGAGGGGCTTGCCACGCTGGAATACAGGGGCTATGACTCCGCGGGCATTTCGGTGCAAAAAAACGGACTGCAAACGGTCAAGAGCAAGGGCCGCCTTGCGGCGCTTCGCGAAAAGCTTGCGCGCTGTGTGCAGCTGGGAGACGCCACCTGCGGCATCGGTCACACGCGCTGGGCAACACACGGCGAGCCCTCCGACGTCAATTCACACCCCCACGGCACCGAACGACTGTCCCTTGTACACAACGGCATTATCGAGAATTATCGCGAGATCGCCGCGTTCCTTTCCGACGAGGGGTATACCTTTCAATCACAGACGGACACCGAAAGCGCCGCGAAGCTGGTGGATTACTATTACGCGAGGACGAAGGACCCGCAAAAAGCGATCTTCAAGGCGGTGGCGATGCTGCGCGGCGCGTATGCCTTCGGCATCTGCTTTGCCGACTATCCCGAGCGCATCTACGCCATTCGCCGCGACAATCCCCTCATCGTCGCCGTCACCGACGACGGGGGGCTCATTGCCTCTGACGTGCCCGCCGTGCTGGCGCACACCAACACCTATTTCCGCCCCGAAGAGGGGCTTCTTGCCGTTCTGGAGGGCAATTGCGCAAGCTTTTTCAATCGAGCAGGAGAACGTGTCGAGCAGACGCCGGAGTGCGTGGAGTGGGACGTGCAAGAGGCGCAAAAGGGAGGCTTTCCGCACTTTATGCTCAAGGAGATACACGAGGAGCCAACCGCCATTTCCCGCACCGTTGCGGCATATCTGCGAGAGGGGCTCCCCTTTTTCGGCGCGGAAGCGCCGATCGACACACTGCTGCAAGGGCTTGGCAGCATCCATATCGTGGCGTGCGGCACGGCCATGCACGCGGGGCTGATCGGCAAAAATATCATCGAGCGACTTTGCCGCGTGCCCGCTCACGTGGAGATCGCCAGCGAATTCCGCTATCGCGATCCGATCCTACAGGAAAACGACCTGGTGATCCTGCTCTCGCAATCCGGCGAAACCGCCGACACACTCGCGGCGCTGCGCCACGCCAAGGCAAAAGGGATCCGCACCCTTGCCATCGTCAACGTCGTGGGGTCTGCCGTGGCGCGCGAGGCGGATAACGTGCTTTACACCTTGGCAGGTCCCGAGATCGCCGTCGCCAGCACCAAGGCGTATTGCGTGCAATGTGCCCTGCTCTATCTGCTCGCACTGCACCTTGCGCTACTACGCGGCAAATTAAGTGCCGAAACGGTACGGGATATTTGCCAAAAGCTCCTCTCTGAAGTACCAAGTAGTGTGCGCGCAGTGCTGGCGCAGCAAAACGAGCTGCGCGCGTGCGCCAAGGCGCTCATCGGCGCCGAGCATCTGTTCTTCATCGGGCGGGGCATCGACGGGGCGCTTTGCACCGAGGCCTCGCTCAAGCTAAAGGAAATTAGCTATATTCACTCCGAGGCCTATGCGGCGGGAGAACTCAAGCACGGCACCATCTCCCTTGTGGTCGAGGGG
>JAZRFG010000052.1:0-1383 GCA_045661265.1 Eubacteriales bacterium | reverse complement strand
TCAGTTAAAAAAGAAAGGAGAGTTGCATGAAAGCCAAACGAGTCACCTTTTTGGGATTATCCATCGCGCTTGCCATGATACTCTCCTTCGTCGAGCATCAGATCCCCGCCCTGGTGGCGATCCCCGGCATCAAGGTAGGACTTCCTAACATCGTGCTGGTGTTCCTGCTCTATCGCGTGGGCTGGAAGGACACCGTGATCGTCAGCATCATTCCCATCATTCTGGTGTCGATGCTGTTCGGCAACGTGCAGATGATGACATTCAGCATCGCAGGCGCGGTGCTCAGTCTTACCGGTATGATCCTGCTCAAAAAGCTCAACTGGTTCTCCTGCGTCGCGGTCAGCGTCATGGGCGGTATCCTGCACAACGTAGGACAGATCGTCGCTGCCGTATTTTGGACGGGCACAGCCGAGATCGCCTTCTACCTCCCCGCGCTGCTCATCAGCGGCACGGTTGCAGGTACGCTGATCGGTATTCTTTCCGGTCTGATGATCGAAAAAATGAAAAAATGGAAATTCTGAAAAGAAAACCGACGGAGCCGGCTCCGTCGGTTTTCTTTTGTCCCCGCAAAAAAAGAGCCGCCCGCAGCGGCTCTTTTTTTGTGCTTATTACTTTGCCAGAAGCGCGTCGGCGATCGCCTTTGCAGCGGTCTTGCCCGCACCCATAGCAGAGATAACGGTTGCAGCACCGGTCACGGCGTCACCGCCTGCATACACGGCGTCACGGGAGGTAAGACCGTCCTCGTTGACGACGATGCCGCCCCAACGGTTGACCTCAAGACCCTTAGTGGTGGACTTGATCAGGGGGTTGGGAGAGGTACCGATGGACATGACCACGGTGTCGACCTCAAGCTCGAAGTCGCTGCCCTCGACCACAACGGGACGACGTCTGCCCTTTTCGTCGGGCTCGCCCAGCTCCATCTTCACGCACTTCATACCCGTCACGAAGCCATTCTTGGGGTCGCGGGGATCGGCGGGATTGTTGTAGCCAACGATCTCGGTGGGGTTGCAAAGCAGGCGGAATTCGATTCCCTCCTCCTCGGCATGCTCGACCTCCTCGCGTCTTGCGCGAAGCTCCTCCCTCGAACCCCGGCACACGCTGTAAACGGTCTCGGCACCAAGGCGAAGCGCGGTACGAGCGGCGTCCATTGCCACGTTACCGCCGCCGACCACGGCGACCTTGCCACCCTTCATGATGGGGGTGTCGGGATCGTCGAGATATGCCTTCATCAGGTTGCTTCTCGTGAGGAACTCGTTGGCGGAGTACACGCCCTTATAGGACTCGCCGGGGATACCCATGAAGTTGGGCAGACCCGCGCCGGAGCCCACGAACACGGCCTCAAAGCCCATCTCGAACAGCTCGTCGATGGTAAGCGTCTTGCCG
>JAZRFG010000051.1:0-10607 GCA_045661265.1 Eubacteriales bacterium | reverse complement strand
GAAAGGCAGCAAAGCGCGGCGATCAGCCACATCGAAATATTGACGTAGGAGGAAAAGACCATCAGCAAAATGCACCCGCCAAGCGCCGCGATGCCAAGCGAAACGGTAGGCTTGTCGGCGATATGCTCGTGACGCTCGCTTGGCGTCATGGGGGCGCTAAGACGGCGTCGGAACAGGAGCCACAGCACGGCAAGCGAGGCAATACCCCCCATAACGGTGGGGAAAACCATCACCTGTAAGTATTCCATAAAGCCGATCCCCGCGCTTGCCGCGAGATAAATATTGGTGGGATTTCCGATGATCAGCGCCATGCTCCAGGTGTTCGCCGCCACGAACTCGCAAACCAGATACGGAAGCGGGTCGATCCGCGCGTGCTTGGCAAAATAGCAGATAAATGGCGTGAAGGTCAGCACCACGATGTCATTGGAGGTAAAGACCGTCAACACCGAGACCGCCGCATATAAAAGGAAGAACAGCTTGCGCTGATCCCTGCCCGCGCGCGCGAGCACCGCACTTGCCAGATAGCGGAAAAAGCCCTCCTCGTCAAGAAAGACCGACATCAGCGTCATCGCAAAAAACAGCACGAGGATCTTGATGGGATTGATCGCACTGTCCGCGTTCAGCCCCGCCAGCACCTCGCCGGGGGAAAGCACACGGCAGACAAGCAACAAAAGCGCGCCCAGCAGCGGCGCTCCCCAGAAAATGCGCACCGAGAGGTGCTTTGGGTGCAAGCGATGCTCACCGAGAGCCAGCAGGATCATACCCGCCACGCTTGCCAAGGATATCCATACAGTCAACGCCACGGCGCTCCCTCTCCTTTCTCATACACGGCTGTCTTCAAACACCTCCGTATTGTATCACAACCGCGCGCAAAAAGCAAGAGGAAACGATCTTTTTTTACAAAGGCTCCGGCAAAGCTTCTCCCCGTATCAGCCCCTCAAAGCACGCGGGTGCGGGCAGCTCGATCCGCACGCCCTGAATGTGCAAAAAACGCTGAAGCGGTGCGGTGTAGGAAGAGAGCGGTCGGTCGTAGGCATCGTTGGAGTGCGCCGCAACGTACACCTCACGCCCTACGCGCTCCAGCACCAAGAGCGTGTGGTAATATTCCCCTTCCCCACGCCCGAGCTGCACCACGTCCCCCGGCTCCACCTCCTCGCGCCCGACCTCGACGCCAAAGGGTCCCACTCCCCCATTTTCTGCGCGAAAGGCAGGCGCGCCCGTGAAAAAATCCCAAAAAAACTGCACGCCCGTCCACGCGGGTGCGCGGTCCTCCACGTTGCGGTAATACCACCCGAAATCCGGCGTGCCGTTCATCACGCAGCACCCTGCCAGCACACACTGCGACACGAAATTGGTGCAATCCCCTCCCACACCCGTGAAATTGTAGAACAAGGGATTGCGCGCAAACGCCCAACGCTGCGCGTAAGCCAGCGCCCGCGCGCGGTCGTACTCACCAAACCATAACATAAGATCACCCCCTTTTTGCAGAATATGAAAAAAAGGAGCCGTGTGTCACACGGCTCCTTTTTGTTCTTTTTAAGGCAAAAGGCCCTCGGGGATCGTGACGCCATCGGGAATGGTTGTGCCCTCGGGCAGCTCTGCGCCGGCAAAGCGCTCGATCAGCTTATCCACCAGCTCGTCGGTGGTAAGGTTTTCCAGCTCCTCGGTGGTGTATACATCTGCCATACCGTCTGCCACGATCTGCGCGACCTCATCACTGACCTCAATGTTGCTTTCACGCAGCGTTTCCTGCAAGCCCGTCTTCAGCGCGGGAACGTCCACCGTGCCGTCATCCTTGACCACGTCCTGCACTACACTCACGATATTCTGCATCAGCTCGCCGTGGTTTTCTTTCAGTTCGTCAGAAACGCCAAGCTGCTCCAGCATGACGCGCATACCCGTATCAATAATCGCGGCCTTCACCGGAGCCATGCGAGTGTTGGCATCCAGCGTGGCGTAAAGATCCGTGACGATACCGCCCGAAACCAGCTTCTCCACGAAATTTGCGGTCTGTCCCTCGCCGGAAAGCAGCGCCAGCATATCGTTTTCCACGAAAATACGGAACACACCGGCAAAGGCACCAAGATCCTGCTCGATATTCTGAGAATCAGAGGTGCTAAAAACCTCAAGGAAGGCGTCCATGATGCCCCCCATATCCGCTCCCATATCCGGCTTGGAAATGCCCATCATATCCTCACCGTTCAGCCAGGAGGTCGATGCCTCGGACAAAAAGGAGGACAAAAGCGAGGACAGAATATGCGAATCGGCCACATCATGGGAAAGCTTTTCCATCGCCGCAACCTCGGCTTCTCCATACTCCTCGGGGGATTTTTCAAGCAGCACGCCCGCGTCCTTCAGCACAACGACAACGGCCCCCACCTCGTTTTCGAGATTGAACTCCTCGCCCTCAAGCTCGGTGGTGGTCAGTATGGAAAACAAAGGCTTTCCTACCACGTCATATGCCTTCGCAGCAATAGGAGAAGACTGCGTTATATCCGTAATAACGGTAAGTGCCTCGGGAACGTCTTCTTCGTCGAGCAGCTGCTCAAGCGTCGCGTCCACCAAATTCAAGTATCCAAACACGGGGGTAACAAACACCACAAGGCCCACAAGACCACACAAAAGTCCCGCTACGGCGCCTGTGATACGTCCCAGAAAACGAGGCCCCTTTACGCGGAACAGCGCGATAACGATCTTATAAGGGATCCAGGAGATGGGCTTGAGCACGACATAAAAAACGACAAAAAGCACAGGCGCCGTCAGAACGCTGCAAAGCGCTTTGGCAAGCTCCACCGTTTCTTCCCTTTGCAAAAAGCCGTCTATGGCCTCGATCTCGGCGGATTTCAGTGCCTCAAACACATAACCACTGACCGTGCCGCTGAGCATTTTTGCTAACACCAAGGCGCCACCCATTGCAAGCAGCAAGAATACAAAGCGAAACAGCGTTTTATTCAGCTTGCGAATAAAGCCCCAAAACGCACCGAAGCCAAGGATCGCAACCACAATGATCGGCATAATGTTTGTTAAAATTTCCAAAGTTATCACCTCTTTTTGCTATTCTAACTACATTATAGCTTTTCTACATAATATTGTCAAGTGCTTTTGTGCTGTTTTCTGGAGCTTGCCATTTGCAGCATATGCTCACACAGATCCGCAAAGGAAAGCCCGCGCTCGCTTGCCGCCAGCGGCAAAAGACTGGTGGCTGTCATGCCGGGCAGGGTGTTTGCCTCCAAAAAGCAGATCTCCCCCGCCGCGCTCTCCTTAAAGTCAATGCGCGCAAAATCTCGCAAGCCAAGTGCCGCAAAACAGACCTGTGCCAGATTTTGCAAGCGCGCCAGGCGCACAGGCCCCACGGGCGCGGGGCAAAGCTCGCGCGTGGCGTTGGCTTCGTATTTATGGGCATAGTCGTACACCCCTCCTTGTGGGCAGATCTCCACCGGTGCCAGCGCACGCGTGCCGAGGATCCCGACGGAATATTCGCGACCGGGCAGGTATTCCTCGCACAATAAGTCCTCGGACGGTGTGAATTTTTCAAGCTCCTCGCGCGTTTTCAGAATTTGAAATCCCACGCTGGAGCCCCCTTGTGGCGGCTTGACGATAAAGGGAAATTCCAAAGAGGGCGCCGGCTCTCCCACACGCCACATCGCGCCGCGCGCACAGGGCACGCCCATCTTTTGCACACACGCCTTGGCACGCGGCTTATCCATTGCCAGCGCGGACGCTGCACCGGCAGATCCCGTATAATGTGCCACGCCCGCCCCGTCCAGCGCCGCCTGCCAGCGGCCGTCCTCACCCGCGCCGCCGTGAAAGCATAGAAAAACGGCATCTGCCGCCCGCGCAAGCGCCAAAACCTCGGCACTTGGTGCATCGCCCCTGGCATCTATTCCCTTCACCGTATGTCCTCTTTCCCGAAGTGCCGCACCCACGCGCGCCCCCGAGCGCAACGAAACCTCTCGTTCCGAGCTGTCTCCGCCGTAAAGCAACAATATTTCCATAACAAAAGCCCTCCCTTTCCCCTTGCAGGGTATGCGGGAGGGCAGAAAAAGGTTTTATTGCAGCAGAACCACGCGGTCGTTTCCGCCAAAATCGCGGAACACTGTGGCGGCAAGGCCGTGCTCGGCCGCCAAGCTTTTCAGCGCGTCCGCCTGATCATAGCCGATCTCAAACAGGAAAAATCCGCCCCGTTTGAGGGCTTTTCTCCATTTGGAGAGAATGGCGCGGTAAAAATCCAACCCGTCCTCGCCGCCGCAAAGCGCCGCCGCGGGCTCGTGCTTCACCTCGTCAGCCAGCGTGGGGACGACCTCGTTTTGAATATAGGGTGGATTGGACAGAATGGCATCGTACACGTTTTCCTCATCACAGCCCGCCAGCACGTCAGCCAATCGGAATTCCACGCGCTCCGGCACGCCATTACGCGCAGCGTTACGCGCGGCAAGCGCCAACGTCTGCTCGAACAAATCCACTGCCACGGCACTTGTGTCAGGGCGGGAGCAAAGCACAGAGATCGCCACGCAGCCGCTGCCCGTGCAAAGATCCAAAAATCTTGCCTGCTCCGGCAAGCGCCGAATCGCCTGCTCCACGAGATGCTCGGTATCGGGGCGAGGTACCAGACAATGCTCGCTCACCTCATAGGATTCTCGCCAGAACCCCCACTCCCCCAGAATGTATTGAAGCGGATAACGCTGGACACGCCTTATCACGGCCGCCTCAAGCGCATCGCCGTCAAATTTTTCACACAGCAATTGCGCCTCCCAGGCGGCGTTTTCCACGCCGGCGGCAAGTAAGCGCTCTGCGACCTCTCGCTGCTTTTGCATTTTTTGATCCTCTTTTGAAAAAATATGAAAATCCACTGTACAAACCCTCGGTTTTGTGATAAAATAAAGATAGAAACCCGAAAGGAGGTTCTTATCATGAAAAACAAGACCAACTACGGCAAGATCATTGCGATCACGCTTTCGATCATCACCTGTGCCAGCGCCATCGCTTTCGTCATCTACCGCCTGTTGCGCAATCTCGTCGAATTCTGCAATACCTATCAGCTCCCCGAAGAAGCCGATCTGGAAGAGCTGGACTTTTGCGAGCTGGAGGAAGACGAGCCCGCCGAGGAGATCGTAATCGAATGTGGCGAAGCCGATGAGGAAGACACCATTCCTGCCGAATAAAAATTGACCCGCCCTCGGGCGGGCATTTTTATTTTACACCAAATTCCAAAAAAAGTAAAGAGGAATAAAAAAACCGCCGCAATGCGGCGGTTTTTTTGTTGTTCAGAAGAAATTACTGATCTCTCTTCTGGTATTTCTTGAAGTTGTCTACGATCTGCTTCAGCTTTGCCTCGAGAGCGGTCTTGTAGCTCTTATAGGTGGAAGACCAGGAAGCGTTAGCTGCGATAGCAGTGGAGGGCTTCTCGGACATCAGGTCGAGCTCATCACCGAAGATCTTACCAAGATCGAACACCACGCCAAGACGAATGATCTCGAACATATCGGTCTCGTCCTGACCCTCTGCATACTTCAGCTGCATGTTAACCTCGAACACCTCGGGGGTGGTCAGACGGTATGCCTCGGAAGCGTAGCATTCAAACACTGCGCTGAACATCTGCAGGGTAGCCTGCTTGTCGCCACGATCGTCGAAATCAGCAAAGATACCGTACAGCGAGAAGGGGTTGCCCATACCGGTGTAGTAGTTCATCTGCTTGGCATCGTACTTAGGAATGGGAACGATACCGTAGCTCAAATCCGTCACGTCCTTGGTTAACTCATGCATCGTAGCGATGTGCTCCATCCAGAACAGTGCCTGCTTCTGGCCGAAGAAGCTTCTGGCAGCGGTTCTTTCGTCAGCGGTGCTGGTGGAGTTGGAGGTGATCCAAATCGCGTCGGTAGCAGCCCATGCGCCAAGCTTGTTTACCAGTTTAACGGTCTTTGCGGAGCCGTAGTTGGGGGAAATGACCAGCGTGTCGGTGTTGCTATCCTCGACATAACGAAGATTGGAAGCGGTGTAGAAGGAGTCAGCAACGTAGTGCAGAGCGGTGAAGCCGAAGCGGTCGCCCATAGAAACCACGTTATCGCCGTCCACGTCCTCGTAAACGTCGGAGGTCAGCTCGATCAGCATATCGAGGGTCCATACCTTGCCGTTCGTTCCACGAACGGAAGCATACAGATCGTCAATGTCCTTCTCAAGGTCCTCAAACATCTGCTTGTTGAAGAAGACCGCGTGCATCTGGTGCAGCGTGTTGGTGGACATATCGCCGGAAATGAAGTAGTAATCGTTGTTACCAAAGCTTACGGTTTCAACCAGCTGAGCGGGCCACCAGGGCTTCTCCAGATTGATGTAAGAATCCTCGATAGCGGCGATGTTATACAGATAGCCCTGCACAGCAAGGGAGCCCTGCGTACGGGAGTGAGTTGCAATAATATCGTAATCGTGTTGACCGGCATCATAGATGGCGCTGATGTGCTTAAGGAACGAGCCGACGGGTACGTTGTAAGAAACCTCGACAGGAATGAAGTTCAGGTCGACATTCAAGCGGCTCTCCACGTTCACGTTACGGTCATAGATCGCGTCACGCACGTTGTCACCGGTGATCTCCGCCTGCTCAAACTCCGGCTGCTCACGGTCCTGCCAGTACATCAGGTTGATGACCTCATTGTTGAAATTGATAAGATAGTCGTTGCTGGGGTCATCGTCCATATCAGGAAGAGAGTCCTTCACACGACCATTTCTGTCCTTGGTATTGTCCTTGTACGTGGGACCGTTGTTCTCGTTGGTGTCGCAAGCAACGACAAGCGCAAGAACAGTCAGGCACGCGATCAGCAGACAAATCACTCTGGCAAGCAGTTTCATGTTGCGTTTCATGTTGCGTTTGTTCCCGCAAAAAGCGGAAACACCCTCCTTTTTTCGTAATTAGAAGGCATAGTTAGCCCTCTAGTCGTTAAGATTGTACCACAATTCGTATTTTTTGTCAACAGCACGGCGCGTTTTTTCCCGCCCCGCGGGGTATTTTTTATACTTTGTTTACAAATTCGGGGAAAATGACCAAGTGTTTTTTTGCTTTTTTGGTGATATTGTATCAATGGAACTCGATGCTGTATTGCAGGCGCTTTTCCTCGCCGCATGCGATATGAAACATATCGTTTTTCTCGCAGATCTCATCCTGTACGTCCGGATACGAGGGCAGACCGCACCAGGGCTCAAGGCACAAAAAAGGTGTGTCCTTACCATACTCCTGCCACACGCCAAGATAGGGAAAATCAGCAAAATCCATCGTCACACCGTGAGGATCGCCCACAGCGCCCAGCGTGACCCTGTGCGCCATGCGGCTCATAAAGATGCCGTCCACGGCAAACTTTTCATGATCCAACGACAGTGTGGTGCCTCCTGCAAGCGGCAGCGCACGGCAGCGGCCCGCGTAATAACCCTCGTCCGTGATCTGCATCTGATTGGGTGTGCAGGGCTCACCAAAGGTGAGGGTGTACTCCTCGAACGCGTGTCCCTTGCTAAAGGGCACGTTGAAGCCGGGATGCGCGCCAAAGGTGGCGGGCAGCATCTCCTCGCCCTCGTTGGCGATGCGCGCGGTCACCTCAAGACGTCGCCCGCACAGCGAAAAGGAAAGCGAAAGGGCAAAATCAAAGGGGTATTGCGCGCGAGTGCCCTCGTTGGCGTGCAGGGTCATCGTGATGCCGGTGGCGGTGTGCGCGCTCGCCACAAAAAGCTCCTTGGCGGCAAAGCCGTGCAGTCCCATCTCGTATTCCCTGCCACGGTGGGTATAGCGTCCGTCCAGCATCTTTCCGCAGATGGGGAACAGGGTGGGGGCGCGATCCTCCCAGTAGGTGACGTCGCCCTGCCAGATATATTCGCAGCCGTCGGCAAGGTCGGTGACGGATTGCAGCTCGGCGCCGAGATCCGAGATCTTCACGCAAAGCACGTCGTTGGATATGGTATAGATCATAGCATTTCTCCTCTTTCGATCGATGCTTTCAGTTTATCACGAAAGCGCGCAAAAGTCAAGCCGATTTCACCCATCCCGCCTCTCGGGCATAGAATTTCGTGTGCTACCTTTTTATTTATACACGCGCGCGAGAATAACTGTTGCATTTCTCGGGCGAACGTGATATACTAACTTTACCCCCCAACAAGGAGGTCACTATGCAGGATTTTCGAGAGATTACCGCTGAGGAGCTGGAAAACGTCACACGTCTTTTCTCCAAGGACTGGGCGCTGATCGCCGCGGGCGACGCGCATACCGCCAACGTGATGGTGGGCGGCTGGGGCGGCGCCGGGTATCTGTGGAAAAAGCCCGTGATCAGCTGCTTGATCCGCCCACAGCGCTACACCTACGAACTGGTGGAGGCACACGAGCGCTTCTCTCTTTGCTTCTTACCCGAGGAATACCGTGCCGCGATGCAGTTCTGCGGCAGGGAAAGTGGCAGGAACACCGACAAGTTCGCCGCCACGGGGCTCACGCCCGCGTTTTTTGAGGGTGTGCCCTTCGTTGCCGAGTCGCGCCTTGTGATCATCGCGCGAAAAATGTATGCAGACGACCTAAAAAAAGAATGTTTCACAGACAAAGAGCCACTTCGCTTTTACGAGGCAGGTGACTTCCACCGCGTTTATATCTGCGAGGCAGAAAGGATCTTTCTGCGCCCGCGAGGAAAGGATTTTTATGATGACAAAAGATGAGATCACGCTTGCCGTGAAAAAGCTTTGCGAGCGCGCCAAGGCGGGCTCACCCAGCGTGGCGCTGGCCGGCGACGCGCAGCGCAACCGCGCGCTGGTCGCCATCAGCGAGCAGCTGATTGCCGAAAAGGACACGATTCTTGCAGCCAACGCGCGCGACCTGGAAAACGCTGCGGCCAACGACGTGCCACGCGTGATGCTTGACCGCCTCACGCTCACCGAGGCACGCCTTGCCGCGATCGCCGAGGCGGTGAAAAATCTTGCCACCCTCCCCGACCCGCTTGAGGGCAGCGAGACCTGGTCCCGTCCCTCGGGCATCACCATCACGCGCGCCAAGGTCCCGCTCGGGCTCGTCGCCATCATCTACGAGGCGCGCCCCAATGTGACCGCAGACGCAGCGGCGCTTTGCATCAAATCCGGCAACGCCGTGGTGCTGCGCGGCGGCAAGGAGGCCATTGACACCAACCGCGCCGTGGTCGCCGCGATCCGCCGAGCGCTTGAGCGAGAGGGCATCTCGCCCGACGTGGTGGGGCTTGTTGAGCAGACCGACCGCGAAAGCGCCAATGCGCTGATGCAGATGCGCGGCCTTGTGGACGTGCTGATCCCGCGCGGCGGCAAGGGACTCATTCAAAACTGTGTGGACAACTCCCGCGTGCCCGTCATTGAAACCGGTGCGGGCAACTGCCACGTGTACGTAGACAAGGAGGCCGACCTTGAAAAGGCGCTTGCCGTCACGGTGAATGCCAAGTGCCAGCGCCCGTCCGTTTGCAACGCGGCGGAAACGCTGCTCGTACACCGCGACGTGGCAAAGGATTTTCTCCCCGCCCTCTTTGAAGCCACACGCGAGTGGCATCTGGAATTCCGCGGCTGTGCCGAATGCTGCGCCATTTTGCCCGAGGCGATCCCCGCCACCGAGGAGGATTTCGCTACCGAGTACAACGACTATATCCTTTGCGTGAAAGTAGTAGGTGACGTGGAGGAGGCGATGGCACACATTGAGCGCTACGGCACCCGCCACAGCGAAGCAATCGTCACCGAGGACGAGGTCGCCGCGATCCGCTTCTGCAACCTGGTGGACGCCGCCGTGGTCTATCATAACGCCTCCACCCGCTTCACCGACGGCGAGGTGTTCGGCTTTGGCGCCGAGATCGGCATCTCCACCCAAAAGCTCCACGCGAGAGGCCCCATGGGTCTGGAGGCACTGACCACCGTGAAATATCGCGTGTGGGGCGAGGGCGCCGTGCGAAAATAAGTGCGAAAAATTGCAAATCTTGCTTGACAAGCGAGCGAGCTTGTGCTAAAATATTAGCAGTAATCAAATGAAGGAGGGTTCTACCGATGAGCAGAATCAAGACCATTGAAACCAAGGATATCCAGAAGACCGTAAAGACCGGCGGTTGCGGCGAGTGCCAGACCTCCTGCCAGTCCGCGTGCAAGACGTCCTGCGGCGTGGCCAACCAGAAGTGCGAGAACAAGGACAAGTGATCGCCCGTCCGTGACGGCCGCGGGCGCGCGGAGCGCAGCCGGGGAAAAATGACGGGCGGCGCCGCGCGCCGGTCGCCGGGCTGCTTTTGACGCGCGCCGGCCGGTTCCGGCGAAAACACATCCGATGCCGCCTCATGGCGGTATTTTTTATGCGGGGAGACAGATATGGTTCATCAGTACAAATTGAACGGCTACAACATCGTGCTGGACATGGCCTCCGGATCGGTGCACGCGGTGGACGAGGTGGCGTATGACGTCATCGCGCTCTATCCCGAATGCGGCGCGGAGGAGATCGTCGCGCGGATCACGGCGAAGTATCCCGGGGTCACCGGGGCCGATGTGCGCGAGTGCCTGGACGACGTCGGGGCGCTGAAGGCGGAGGGAAGGCTGTTTTCCGAGGACCGGTACAAGGACCTCGCCTTCGATTTCAAGGCGCGGCCGGCGGTGGT
>JAZRFG010000050.1:0-1061 GCA_045661265.1 Eubacteriales bacterium | reverse complement strand
GCCGCGCTGCCCCGCAACTGGTATATCTTTCAGCAGCTGTTCTTCGCGGACGCCTCGACCATTCTGAATTTCAACGCGAATATGCGCTCGCTGGTCTATGATAAATTAAAGGACGCCGACACGGTGATGTTCAACCGCGTGGACGGTGCGGACCGCACCGCGCTGCACAAGCTGGTGCGCGCCGTCAGCCGCCGCGCGCAGATCGCCTATGACGTGGGCAACGATCTGGAATACGATAACATTGAGGATCCGCTTCCCTTTGACGTGAACGCCCCCGTTGTGGTGATCGAGGATCGCGATTACGCGTTCTTTTACCGCGATATGGGCGAGTGCCTGCCCGAGTATCATGGGCGCACTGTCAAATTCAAGGGGCTGGTCGCGCGCAACCGCGAGCTGTCCAAAAACGCCGTGGTGATCGGCCGCCACGTGATGACCTGCTGTGCCGATGACATCACGTTCAGCGGCGTGGTGTGCAACTTCAAGGGCGAGGTGCCCTTCAAAACCGGAGATTGGCTGATCGTGACCGCCGAGATCCGTGTGGAAAAGCATCCGCTTTACGGCGGTGAGGGCCCCGTGCTTTACGCCACGGACGTGTCCCTCACGCGCGAGCCGCGTGACCCGCTGGCGGTATTTTATTGAAAAGGAAAGGCAGGTGGCGCGCGGTGGCAGCTTTGAGTGCGGCGTATATACAAAATCACTGCGGGCCGACTGCCTGCATCTTTGAGGAGTTGCCCTCGACCAACGCGGTGCTGAAAGAGTACGCGCGCCAGGGCGCGCCCGCGTGGACGTGCGTGGTGGCTGCCGCGCAAAGCGCGGGGCGGGGTAGAGGGGACCATACCTTTTATTCCCCCGCTGGCACGGGCATCTATTTCAGCATACTGCTGCGCCCCGGGCACGGATTTTCCCCCGCCGACATCACTGCCACGGCCGCCGTGTGCGCGTGTGAGGCGATCGAGGCGCTGGCAAGCGTTAAGGCAGAGATCAAATGGCTCAACGACATCTACGTCGGCGGCAAAAAGGTGGCGGGGATCCTGGCGGAATGCATTTCGCTTGCGGACGGC
>JAZRFG010000049.1:0-1384 GCA_045661265.1 Eubacteriales bacterium | reverse complement strand
ACACTTGACAAAAAACTTGCGTTTCGTATATAATATATGATGTCACTGTAAAAAGCGTGCATTGTGTCTTGTGGCCGATACGCTTCCGATTACCAGAATTAAGGAGGTGCCATTATGCTCAGAACTTACCAACCCAAAAAGCGTCAGAGAAAGAAAGAGCATGGTTTCAGAAAGAGAATGAGAACTGCCGACGGCAGAAACGTTCTGAAGAGAAGACGTGCAAAGGGCAGAAAGAGATTGACCTACTAATCTCCTTTCTCTCATAGCAATGAAACTAAAAAATGGCTGGTGCTCTTTCCGCATCGGCCATTTTTTGCGAAAAGCCCCCTCGGACGCCGCCGGCGTCCGGGGGCGTGATGCCTTCCGCTTTTATTTTATTACGCGCGCGTGAGTGCGTATGGGGTGCGAAGGAATGCTATGGATTTTACCGCAAAAACCAACAAAATGACGGAAGCAGGTTACAGAAGATGAAATTGTTTGCCATCAAGGAACATCACCTTTACAACAAGGCGTACACCAAGGGTGAACGCGCTGTGGGAAAGCTGGTGGCGGTCTACGTGCTGCGCGACTATGCCGCACGCCGACTGATGAAGGCGAATCCGCAAAAGCGATATCTCAACCGTGTGGGGCTCTCGGTCGGCAAAAAGATCGGCGGCGCCGTACAGCGCAATCGCGCCAAGCGCTTGCTGCGCGAGGGGTATCGTGCCGTATCGGCCGAGGGGCTGAAAACGGGATATTTGGTGGTGCTTGCCGCGCGTGAGCAGATCCGGGACAAAAAGATGCAGGACGTGGCACTTGAGCTGCGGCGTGCATTCCAGCGTCTTGGACTCTTGGAGAGTGCGCAATGAAGCATCTTTGCATCTGGATGGTGCGCTTTTACAAAAAGTTCTTATCACCCCTGAAGGGAAAGCCCTGCTGTCGGTTCGTGCCGACTTGCTCGTCCTATGCGATCGAGGCGTTTCAAAAGCGCGGCTTTTTCGTTGGAATGATCCTTACGGTGTGGCGCATCATGCGCTGCAACCCCTTTTGCCCGGGTGGGTACGACCCCGTGCCGGAAAAGGGCTTTCGCTATAAGGGTCCGCGGGTGATGCCGATCGACAGTGAACAAGCTTGCTGCGAGGAATGCGGCGAGCCCCGTCGGGAGGACGACGACGGAGGTCAGCGGGAGGTCCCCGGTGACGAGATGACTGCGTCCTGTAAGGAAAACGGCGAGGTGTGAGCCCCGCGAACGGTTTTCCATCCATCGAAAGGATAAAAATCAATGAAACACATGAAAATGATGAAACGGGCAGCGCTTGTGCTGCTGGTGCTGGTGGTGCTTGCGGTGACGCTTGCTTCCTGTGGCAGCAGCTCCACGACGCTGGATACCACCAAGAAATCGGCC
>JAZRFG010000048.1:0-11512 GCA_045661265.1 Eubacteriales bacterium | reverse complement strand
TGCCCATGATGGCAACGTGGCTGTAATTGCCGCGCACGGCGTAGTCGAACTGCTTACCGAACTTCTTGCTGCCAAGGTAGAGGGATGAGGTCACGCCTGCCTCGCGCAAGGTGTCCGTCAGATTGACGTATGCCTCGGAGGGCACGACGTCAAAGCGGGTGACCAGCACCTTGGTGCCCTCGTTGGAAAGATCCGGCACGAGGTTGTGCGCAACGAGGAAGTTTTCCAGCGTCACGTCGCCCATGCCGTAGCCCACGCCGGAGATCTTGGCGTTCTTCACGAAAAGACCGACGAGGTTGTCGTAACGGCCGCCGCCAAACATGGCGCGGTTGTTCTCGGGGGCGAGATCGAACACCTCGAATACGGTGCCCGTGTAATAGTCCAGACCGCGGATGATGCCGAAGTCAAAGGTGCAGTATTTGTCAAGGCCCGTCTGCTGCAGAGCGTCGAACAGGGCGCCCAGCTCCATAGCACCCTGAGAGTCAGGGCAGAGTGCCGTGGCTTCCTTGACGCCCATAGCGTAAAGGGCGTCGATCTTTTCGATCTGCTCGGTGGAAAGGCCCAGCTCGCGCATCGCGTTCTCGTATACTTCGCGGGTGACCTTGTTCTTGCGGTCGACTACCTTGGAAACGCGGCGTGCGCCCTCGGCGTCGGTGCCTGCAATGGCGGCGATCACGTCGTTGAAGAAGCGGCGGTTGTTAATGTGCACGCAGAACATCGACTCGTCCGCGCCATAGGCGCGAAGCACGTTGATCGCGCTCTGGATCACGTCCAGATCCGCCTCAAAGGTGTCGCAGCCGAAGATGTCCACATTCAGCTGCCAGAATTCGCGCAAGCGGCCGCGCTGCGGGCGCTCGTAACGGTACATATTCGAAATGCAGAACCATTTCAGAGGATAGTTGAGCTCGCCCATCTTGCCCGCCACCATGCGCGCCACGGTGGGCGTCATCTCGGGACGGATCGCAAGGCCGCGTCCGCCGCGGTCGGTGAAGTTATAGGTCTGCTCTTTTGCCAGCTCCTCGCCGCTTTTGGCCGCGTAAAGGTCGAGAGATTCGAGCATCGGGCCGTCGTATTCGTCAAAGCAGGCGCGCTGCAGCGTGCTTCTGACCTTGCCAAAGAACCAGTTGCGCAGCTTCATGTCTGCGGGGTAAAAATCTCTTGTGCCCTTGTAGGGCTGAACCGAAAGCTTGTCCATGTGAAGATCCTTTCCATGCGTCTTGTTGATCACCCCATATTATAACACAAAAAGCGGCGTTTGTCTATTCTTTTCGCGCAAAAAATATCCGTGCCCTTTACAAGATAAAAAATATATGATAAAATATAAGCAACAAAGCAAGGAGGGAACACCGATGACCTTTGATTTTCCCAAGGAGGACCGCGCCCTTTCGATGGAGGAGCGCTTCATTTCGATCTTCAAAAGCAAGATCCACCGCGAGGGGGCAGACCGTCTGCTTGACTACCTTTGCTCGGATCATTGTGATTTCTTTACCGCACCCGCCAGCACGCAGTATCACGGCGCGTATCCCGGGGGGCTTCTCGAACACAGCTTGAACGTGTACGACTGCCTTTGCGATTACCTTTCGCGTGAGCGTGTGCGCGACGTCTACGGACTGGATTTTTCCGAGGAGAGCATCGCTATCGTGGCGCTTTTGCACGATCTTTGTAAGGTGAACTTCTACGTGGAAAGCACCCGCAACGTCAAGGAAAACGGCGTGTGGGTGGCAAAGCCCTACTACACCATCGACGATCAGCTCCCCTACGGACACGGTGAAAAGTCTGTCTATATCGCGTCCGGATATATGCGCCTGACACGTGACGAAGCGTTCGCCATTCGCTATCACATGGGCTTTTCGGGGGACGAGGACAGCCGCAACGTGGGCAACGCCTTTGCCAAGTTTCCGCTTGCCGTTGCGCTGTTCACCGCCGATATGGAGGCGACCTTCTTCGTCGAGGGGCGCACCCCCAAGCATTGAGAGGTGTGTATGGAGCAAAACGAGCTTGATCTTGAAATGGAAAATGCCGAAAAAAGCGATACCGTTTCGGGGGGTAATGTGAAAAAGAAAAGCGCTTGGCAGCGCTTTTGCAAGCGTTTGCCCGCGATACTGATCTGGGCACGCTATCTGATGCCCGCGCTTGGTGCGCTCACGGTGCTGGTGCTTGGATTTTTCTATAACGTCCGCTTTATCGAGGGGAGATTGACCAAGGAGCTTTCGCTTTGGCGTCTGTATGCCAACACGTTCGTGGGGGCGCACGACTACCTCGGCGGCAGCACAAGAGCAGGAAGCTCCTGGTTCTTCGGGCTTTTGGTGGCGGGGGCTGTCGTGGGGATCCTTTGCCTTTTGGCGGCGCTGCTTTTTGCGGGAATTGCCGCCTATACCGCGTGCCGTGCCTTTTTTGCAGGACACACGAGCGAGAAAAGCGACAAAATGAAGCTAATCTTCAAGATTGCCTTCCCCAATCGCGTGTGGCTGTACGTGTCGCAGCTGTTTTTGCTGGTGCCTCTCGTGTATCCGCATTTTGTGTCCTTCGTGGGCGGTCGCTTTCTTGCTATGGGCGTGGGTGACGCCATCTTCATTCTTCTCAACCGCCCCCTTATTGTGGCGGGGGTGTTCTGCCTTGTTTCGTTGGTGCTGGCGCTGGTGATCCCGCGCTATGAGCGCCGGAAAAAGATGAATATGTTTTTGCTTTGCCGTGCGGTAAATGAAGCGGAGGAGCAAGTGCCGGACGAAGAGTGAGATTGAAATAAGAAAACAAAAAAGGCGAGCATCGCTCGCCTTTTTTGTTTTATTTATTCGGGAAGGATCAGGCCGTAGCCGCCGTTCTTGCGGGCGTAGACGACACAGACCTCCTCGGTCTCGGCGTCGCGGAAGACGTAGAACTGATGCTCCAGCAGGTTCATCTGCAAAATGGCTTCCTCCACGGACATCGGCTTTACAGGGAAGGACTTGGTGCGAATATCGAATTCCTCTTCCTCCTCATAATCCTCGTCGGGGGCGTAGTCTGCAAAGGCACCCACGCGCAGCTTCTTTTCCAGGCGCGTTTTGTTCTTGCGGATCTGGCGCTCAAGGGACTCAACGGCCTCGTCAATGGCGTTCTGGAAGCTGTCGGCGCCCTCTTCGGCGCGGAAGATCGTGCCGTTGTAGCGAATGGTCAGTTCGATGTATTGCAGATCGTGGCGGCAGCTGTAAACAACGACCGCCTCGGTATCGTCGTCGAAGAAGCGTTCAAATTTGGCAAGCTTCTTCTCAGTCAATTCCTTCAGGGAGGGGCGAACGGTCATCTGTTTTCCGCTAATCGTAAATTTCATGTGTTTTCCGCCTTTCTGTAACCGCTTGGGGACTTCCATCGGATTACATATTCATTATAACACGACATTTGTGAAAAGTAAATAACTTTTTTTAAAAAAATCAAAAAAATCTGTGAAAAATTTCAAGTATTTCGGCGGATTTTTGCTTTTTTCATCACTCTTACAATTTTTTTGCATCCTCTATTGACTTTTTTGCCGCCTTACCTTATAATGATGTCATACTAGAAGAGTAAGAGCTTTGGCGTCAAGTGCCGATGGGACGGGGAGTTGCCGGTCGGACGAAGGTTGCGCGCAACCGCGGTCATGGCTCTGCATCCCGCTTCACCGAAAACGAGTGCGAACGCCTCCTTTTTTCGATGAAATTCGGGAAAGGGAGGTTTTTATTTATGCAAAAACTCACAAACACGTGCCGCACGCCGTATGCGATCGCCGTTTTTGGCAACCCTCGTGCGCTTTGCCTTGCGGGGCTGCTAGCGGCAATGAGCTTGATCCTGGGCAAATTCTTGCAGATCCCCACGCCCTTTGCGGAGTTCGTGCGGATCAGCTTTGAAAATCTGCCTGTGATCCTCGCAGGACTTGTGCTCGGCCCCTTGGCAGGGGCGATGACAGGCGCGGTCGCGGATCTGGTCGGTTGCCTTGCCTATGGGTACAGCATCAATCCCCTGATCACGCTGGGTGCCGCCTCGGTGGGGCTTGTGTCGGGGCTTTTGGGTTGGCTCCTTTCCCGCACACCGCTTCTGTGCCGCATCTCGGTGTCCGCCATCGCGGCGCACCTGGTGGGCTCGGTTGCCATCAAGACCGCGGGTATTGCCGCGTGGTATCTCTCGAAATACGATCTCGGTTATTTTGAGCTGACGATGTGGCGCTTGCTCAATTACAGCATCATCGCTGTGCTGGAGATCGCCATTCTCTTCGCGCTCTTGCGCCATCGCGGATTTCAAAAGCAGCTGGAAAGGATGTGTCGAAAATGACCTACAACGAGGCACTGGAATATATCCACTCCGTCGTGTGGAAGGGCAGCCGCCCGGGCCTTGAGCGTATCACGCAGCTCCTGGAAAAACTGAATAACCCCCAGGACGGGCTGAAATTTATCCATATTGCGGGCACGAACGGCAAGGGTTCGACCTCCGCGATGCTGGAGAGTGTGCTGCGTGCCGCGGGCTATAAGACGGGGCTTTTCGTGTCCCCCTATATCAAGCATTTCAACGAGCGAATCTGTGTGTGCGGCAAGCCGATCGGGGACGAGGAGCTGGCCGCCGCTACGGCCGCCGTGCGCCCGCACGCCGATACGATGGCAGACGCGCCCACCGAGTTTGAGTTGATCACCGCCATCGGGCTTGTGCATTTTCTTAAGGAAAAATGCGACGTCATCGTCCTGGAAACCGGCATGGGCGGGCGATTGGACTCCACCAACGTGATCAAGGCGCCGCTCGCCTCGGTCATCACAGGCATCGCGATGGATCACACCGCTTTCCTTGGTGACACTGTGGAAAAGATCGCCGCTGAGAAGGCGGGAATCATCAAAAAGGGTTGCCCCGTGGTCTGGGGCGGCTATGACAAGGCCGCCCGCGCCGTGATCGAAAAAAAGGCCGCCGAGAGGGGCTCTTGCTTCGTCGCCGCCGAGGATACCCCCTTAACGGTACGGGAAATGACGCTTTCGGGCAGCGTGGTGGACTACGGCGCGCGCGAGGAAATCAAGCTGCCGCTGCTTGGTAGTTATCAGCCCCAGAATCTTGCCACCGTGCTTTCCACGATTGACGTCCTGCGCACCCGCGGGCTTTCGATCCCCGAGAGCGCCGTGCGCGAGGGGCTTGCCGCCGTGCGCTGGCGCGGACGCTTTGAAAAGCTTTGCGACGATCCGCTGATCTTCTCGGACGGCGCGCATAACCCCGAGGGCATCGCTGCCGCCGCCAAGGGCATCCGCCACTATTTCAAGGGGCAGCCCGTGGCGCTTCTCACAGGCGTGATGGCAGACAAGGACTATACGGATATGGTGGCAACTCTTGCCCCTCTTACTTGTCGCGTATTCACACTGACCCCCGACAACCCGCGCTCGCTTGCCGCCGCGGATTACGCCGAGGTGTACCGCAAGGCGGGCATTGAGGCAAGCGCGCATGATACGGTCGAGGACGCCGTCGCCGCCGCCGTCGCCTACGCGCGCGAGAGCGGCGTGCCGCTGTTCTCGCTCGGCTCGCTGTATATGTACGTCGAGGTCACAGGTGCTCTTGAAAAAATGGGGCTCATTAAGGGTTGACAAAGCCCCCATTTTTCGCTATAATAATGCAAGCGGATTTCCGCAAGTGAGTTCGTAACCATCCTCACTTTAATAAAAACTAGGGAGAGAATATCCATGAAAAACAAGACCCGCTACATGACCTTAGCGGCGGTGATCGCCGCGCTCTACGTCGTTCTGACCTACCTGTCCGCCCTGTTTGGGCTATCGGGGCAGAACCTGATTCAAGTCCGCCTTTCCGAGGCGCTTTGCATCCTGCCGTATTTCACTCCCGCCGCCGTGCCGGGCGTGACGCTTGGGTGCCTGATCGCCAACCTCACCACGGGCGCGCACGCGCTGGATATTGTGTTCGGCACGCTGGCGACGCTCCTTGGTGCCATCGGCACGAGATTGCTTCGAAAATGGCGTTTTCTCGCTCCGTTGCCGCCCATTCTGGCAAATACGCTGATCGTGCCGTTCGTCTTGCGCTATGCGTACCTGATGACCGACTTCGCGATGCCGATCCTGTTCCTCACCGTGGGTGCGGGAGAGGTCCTTTCCGTCGGTGTGCTCGGCACGCTGCTCCTTTTCGCGCTCCAAAAGCGGGAAAAGCAGCTGTTCGGTGAAAGCGGCTATAAAGAGAAATAAAGAAATAAGTTCACCCCCGACCGCCAAGCGGTCGGGGGTGGCTTTGTTGTAGGAACATTTGCCCCTACGGGGCAAAAACAAACGCCCTTGCCGCTTACAAGCAAGCTTGACGCGCTCTGTGGGCGTTTGTCGAACTCCTGCGTGTGACTGTGTCACGCGCCTCGTTCGATTACGGCCCCTATGGGCCGTCAAAAAGAGAAGAGCCACCCGGTTGGGTGGCTCTTCTCTTTTTGGTGACCCGTAGGAGAATCGAACTCCTGTTACCGCCGTGAAAGGGCGGTGTCTTAACCGCTTGACCAACGGGCCTTATTCACAAAATGCGGATTTGAAAATCCGCATTTTGTGTGTTATTGGTAGCGGGAATTGGACTTGAACCCATGACCTACCGGGTATGAACCGGTTGCTCTAGCCAGCTGAGCTATCCCGCCGTACTGTGGTATTATATCACAAACCAGAATGCTTGTCAACACCCTTTTTGAAATTTTTTCAAGAAATTTGGAGCATTGTGTGGGAAAGCCCCCCTCCTGTTCGGAGGGGGCTTTGTGTGTGGCTCAAACCCCTATGATTTCATAGATTTCCAAAAGTCGCTCTTCCGCTTCCGTCTTGCGCGCGTCGATCTCGGCGGCGCGGGTATAGTCGGTGGCGGCGGAGCCGAACAACTCTTCCTCCAACTTGGCAAGTTCTTCTTCCAGAGCCGCTGCCTCGCGTTTGAGCTTTTCCATGCGCGCCCGCTCTCGGCGCGCCTCGGCGCCGCTTTGCTTGCGCGCCAGATACTGCGCCTTCTGGTCGCTCATCTGCTCCTCGGCAGGGGTGGCCGCACCGCTCGCGTCAAATGCTTGCTCGCGCTTTTTCTTGAACTCCAGATACTCGCTATATCCGTGTCCCTCACGGCTCACGGCATAGTCCAGCGCGTCGCCCTCAAAGGCGCGCCCGGGGTGGAGCTCGATGAAGCGCGTGGCGAGCTTGTCCATAAAATAGCGGTCGTGTGATACGGTCAGGATCGTGCCCTCAAACGCCTCCAGCGCGCTTTCCAGCGCCTCGCGCGAGTCGATATCCAGGTGGTTGGTCGGCTCGTCCAGCACCAGCAGATTCATCTGCGACAGGATCAGCTTGGCAAGCGTGAGACGTGCGCGCTCGCCGCCCGAAAGGACGCTCACGGTGCGGAACACGTCCTCGCCCACAAAGCGGAAAAGTGCCAGTGTGTTGCGGATCTCCAGATCCGTCTTTTCGGGATAGGCATTGTGCAACTCGTCCAAGACCGTGTTCTCGGGCGTGAGGTTCTGGTTCTCCTGATCGTAATAGCCGATCTCGACGTTATAGCCCGCCTCAATGCGCCCTGCGGTAGGTTGCAGCTTGCCCAAAATCAGCTTGATGAGGGTCGATTTTCCGCACCCGTTCGGGCCGATAATGAAAAGTCGCTCCTTTTTCTGCAACAGGAAGCTCAGATCCTCAAACAGCTTGCGCTCGCCGAACGCCATTGCCAGCTTTTTGACGTGCAGTACCTCGTTGCCGCTGGAAAACGCCTGCGAGAAGGAAAGGCGGATCGACTTGGGTGCCTCGCGCGGGCGCTCCACGCGCTCCATTTTGGCAAGGAGCTTGAGGCGCGATTCTGCCGCTACGATGTTGCGCTCGCGGTTCCACGCGCGCTGCTGGGCGATGTACGCCTCCTGGCGGGCGATCTCCTTTTGCTGATTTTTATAGTGCTTTTCCGCGATCTCGCGGTCGATGCGGCGCTGCTCCATCGAGGCGGTGTAGCCGCCGTTATACAGCTTCGCCCGCCCGTATTCCAGTGCGAGCGTCTTGTTCGTCACGCGGTCAAGGAAATAGCGGTCGTGCGAGATGATCAGCACGCATTTGCGATACTGCACAAGGAAATTTTCCAAAAACAGCAGCGTTTCGATGTCCAAGTGGTTGGTCGGCTCGTCCAGAAGCAGGACGTCTGGCTCGCGTGCGAGCTGTCTTGCCAGTGCCAATCGCGTGCGCTGACCGCCCGAAAGGGTGGCGAGCGGCTGATTTTGCAATCTCTCGTCAAACCCGAAGCGGGAGAGGATCGAGGCGCAACGGCCTCTGAATTCGAGGCCCCCGTCCGCGATAAAGCGTGCGTTCGCCTCGGTAAAGGCGTTCGTAAGGATCTCAAACTCGCGCGTGTCGGCGAGGTGCGCCTTTTGCGCGAGCTCCTGCTCCATCTCCCAAAGTCGGTGCTCGGCGGCAAGCATTTCGGGGAAGGCGGCGATCATTTGCGCGAGCGGCGTGTCGCCAAGGCGCTCGTCCACCTCAAACGCGCCGTCCTGTGTGAGGATCCCCACGGTCTTGTCGCCCGCGAGGAACACGCTTCCCTCGTCGGGAGTGTACTCGCCCATGATCAGCTTGAACAGAGTGGATTTTCCGCACCCGTTCACGCCGATAATGCCCAATTTGTCGTTTTCCGCAAGGGAAAACGAGATCTTATCCAGAATCTTTCGCGTGCCAAAGGAAAGCGAAAGATCCGCTACGCTGAGTACTGTCATTGTGCCCCCTCGATCATCGCAAGCATCGCGTCCTGATCGATCACGGGCACGCCGAGAGATTGCGCCTTGGTGAGCTTGGAGCCCGCCTCCTCACCCGCTACGACGAACGAGGTCTTTTTGGATACTGAGCCCACGACCTTGCCGCCAGCGGCCTTGATGCGAGCGGCGGCCTCGTCGCGCGTCATGTCGGGGAGCGTGCCCGTCAGTACAAAAGTCAGTCCCGCGAGCTTGTCGTCCGTGGGGGCGGCGATCGCCTCGGTTACAAGCCCGAGCTCGATGAGGCGGCGGCACAGCGCCACGTTCGGCTCGTGCGAGAAGTAATTCAGCACGTAATCGGCGGTGATCTCGCCGAAATCTTCAATTTCGATCAGCTCCTCGCGCGTCGCGGCGAAGCAGTTTTCCAGCGTTTTATAGCGTGCGGCAAGTGCCGTGGCGGCGACCTCGCCGATGCTGCGGATACCGAGTGCGAAGATCAGGCGCTCCAGCCCCGCTTTTTTCGAGTTTTCGATAGCATTGATGAGATTGGCGGCAGATTTCTCGCCCATACGCTCCATTTGTGCCACGTCCTCGGCGCGTAAGGTATAGAGGTCTGCCACGTTGTGAATGAGGTCAGCCGAGAGCAGCGCCTCGACCACCTGCGGGCCAAGCCCCTCGATATTCATGGCGCCCTTGCTTGCAAAGTGCTCAATGCTGCGGGAAAGCTGCGCGGGGCAGGCGCTGTTGGTGCAGCGGATCGCCGCGCCCTCGTCACCGTCGCGCATCGTGGGCTCGCCGCAGGAGGGGCACACACGGGGCAGGAAATAGACCGCTTCCACGCCTGTACGCGTTTCGGGGTGGGAGGCCACGACCTCGGGAATGATGTCGCCCGCCTTTTGCACGGTCACCACGTCACCCACACGAATGTCGCGCTCGTGAATGAAGTCCTCGTTGTGCAACGTTGCGCGGGACACCGTCGTGCCCGCAAGGCGAACGGGGGAGAGAACGGCGGTGGGGGTGAGCACGCCCGTGCGCCCCACAGCCACGGTAATGTCAAGCAGCTTGGTGCGTTTTTGCTCGGGCGGGAATTTGTACGCCACCGCCCATTTGGGGGTGTTCGTGCCCTCGCCGAGCAGCGCGCGGTCGGCGAGCTTGTCGATCTTCACGACCATGCCGTCGATGTCAAAGCCGAGAGAGTCGCGCATCGCGCCGATCTTTTCAATGTGCGCTTCCACTTCCTCGGCGGTTGTCGCCACCGTGCGGTCAGGGAGCACCTTGAATCCAAGCTCGGAAAGACGCTCCAGCGCCTCGGTGTGCGTGATCGGCGCGCGGCTGTCCGCATATAGGTCGCCCTCTTGCAGATTAAAGACAAAAATATCCAGCTTGCGCTCCGCGGCGATTTTGGGGTTGAGCTGGCGCAGCGAGCCGGCCGCCGCGTTGCGGGGGTTGGCAAGCAGGGGCTGCCCCTCGGCCTCGCGTTTTTGGTTGATCCTTTCAAAAACGGCGCGGGGCATATAGACCTCACCGCGCACGGTGAGGGTAAGGGGCTCGGTGAGTTTGAGAGGGATCGAGTAGATGGTGCGCAGGTTGCCGGTGACGTCCTCGCCCACCTGTCCGTCACCGCGCGTGGCGCCGCCCACAAACACGCCGTCCACATAGCGAAGCGCAACGGAAAGGCCGTCGATCTTGGGCTCCACGGAATAAGTGGCGTTTGGCAAAATGGGTGACACGCGGGCAAGGAAATCGCGCAGCTCCTCAAAGGAAAAAACGTCCGAGAGGGAATTGAGCGGCACCGAGTGCGTCACCTTTTCGAACTTGTCCTGCGCCGCACCGCCCACGCGGTGCGTGGGGGAGGTGGGGTCGTCCAGCTCGGGGTGCTCGGCCTCAAGGCGCAAAAGCTCCGCGTACATTTTGTCATATTCAAAATCCGAAATTTCCGGTGCATCGTCATTGTAATAGCGCTTCGCGTGGTAGTCGATTTGGCGGCGGAGCTTTTCGATGCGAGCTTTGATCTCTGTCATGGGAAATTCCTTTCTTTGTAAGAATTACTAATTTATATTATACCATTATGACAGAGGGCTTGTCAATCTTGTGCGTGTAAATGTGTGTCTTTTTCGGGAATTTTTCAAAAAGAGCGCGCGCAAATGGGGAAAATATGTTAGAATATAGAAAAGTCGTAAAACGGAGAGGGAACTATGAAGCTTTTGATTGCCTTTGCCAGTAAATCGGGGTGCGCCCGTGAGATGGCAACGATGTTGGGAGAGCTCTTGCCGCGCCACGAGGTCACGCTGTGTGATCTTGCGCACGAGCAGCCCGATCCCACCGCGTTTGATCACGTGGTGCTGGGCGGCTCGATCCGCATCAATAAGGCGCACAAGGCGCTGCGCGCCTATATCGAAAAGCACGGCGAGGCGCTGTTGTCGGTGCCGCACACGCTTTTCCTTTGCTGCGCGTTTGCCGAGCAGCTGGAGCATTATTTTGCCGTGGCATTTCCGCGTGCGCTGCGCGAGAGTGCCGAGCAGATGGTCTATTTCGGCGGTGATTTGTCGCTTTCCCGCCAAAAGGGGCTTGATAAGCTCCTTACGCGTATGATCCGCAACAGTATTCTGGAAAGCGAGGACGAGAACGCCGTTCTGCCCACGCTCCTGCCCGAGCACGTCCGCACGCTTGCCGATCATCTGCGGAAAAAATAAACTTTTTCGTGAAATGCTGTTGACAAAAGTTCCGCTTTGTGATACAATATGTGGGTGCTGAAAATGCACCCCATATACGCCCCTGTAGCTCAGACGGTAGAGCACTTGACTTTTAATCAAGGTGTCCGGAGTTCGAATCTCCGCAGGAGCACCAACAAAAAAGGCACCC
>JAZRFG010000047.1:0-1861 GCA_045661265.1 Eubacteriales bacterium | reverse complement strand
GCAAGAGCTTTGATGCTTGAGCCGGATATTCTGTGCTTTGACGAGCCGACCTCCGCGCTCGACCCCGAGCTGACGGGCGAGGTGCTGCGCGTGATCCGTTCGCTCAAGAACTCGGATCGCACGATGATCATCGTGACGCATGAGATGGATTTCGCCAGACACGTGGCGGACAAGGTCATCTTTATGGCGGACGGCGTGATCGAGGAAGAGGGCTCGCCCGAAGAGGTGTTCGACAACCCCAAGAGCGAAAAGACCCGCGCTTTCCTTGCCAAGGACGCGCTGGGTGAAGCATAACAAAAAACCCGGAGGCAACCGTTCGGTTGCCTCCGGTTTTTTGTCCGTCAGGGCACTAAATCGTAAAAATCCACCCATTCAAGCGGGGGTAGACCGCATTTGGGAGCGAGCGAGAGGGCGAAGCAGGCGCCATCTCTTTCAAAAAACGTGGAATCGGTATCTTGCGTGTCGATTTCGGCGACCTTCCAGCCAAGTCCCGCGCCGTGTCGCTTGGCAACGGCCTCCTTTGCCGTCCACAGGCGGATCAGCACTTCTGTGGGGTTACCCGCCGCGCGAATCTGTGTTTGCTCTTGCTCGCTGAAATAGCGTGTGATAAAGCTATCCCGCATCGGGCGCACGCGCTCGACGTCAAGGCCCACCTCGGTTTCTAAGGTGATCGCCAGCGCGACAAGAGTGTCGGTGTGCGAAATGCTGAAGTGCAGGGGGGAGTTTGCAAAACAGGGCTTTCCCGCATCGCCGATCTGCCAGTTTTCAGTATCCGTTTGGGGGGATAATTGCTTTGCCGCGTACGTGGCGAGTAGCGTGCCCACCACACGTGCGGCAAAGGCGTGCGGGCGAGCACTTCCCCGTGGCACGCGACTTTCGGGCAGAGCCCTTGCCGCGCGTTCCAAGTCCTCTTGCGGGATACGACCCGCATCACAAAGTAGGATCCGCATATCAGCTGATCGTTTCGGGGGAGAGGGTGAACGCGGCGTCCACCGTGGCGCGTAGCGCGGGGTGGTCAGCGAGCGCAGGGTCGGCGGCGATCAGCGCCTTGGCATCGGCAAAGGCGGCGGTCAGCAGACCTGTGTCGTCGCAAAGCGCCGCCAGGCGGAACTTCATGCCGCCGCTTTGGCGAATGCTCGCGTCATCGGCGCCGGAAAGAAAGTCGCCGGGGCCGCGCAGCGCGAGATCCTTTTCCGCGATCTCGAATCCGTCATAGGTCGTTTTCATTGTGGCAAGGCGGCGTGCCGCGTTGCTATCCCCCGCAAGCGAGGTCGCCGACATCAGAATGCAGTAGGATTTGCGCGTTCCGCGTCCCACGCGACCGCGCAGCTGGTGCAGCTGGGAAAGGCCGAAGCGCTCGGCGTTCTCCACGATCATCAGCGCGGCGTTCGGTACGTTCACGCCCACCTCGATCACCGTGGTGGAAACCAGCACCTGTATCTCGCCCGCGGCAAAGGCCTGCATGACCCTTTCCTTATCCTTGCTCTTCATTTTGCCGTGTACCACGCCGACCGACAGCGCGGGCAGCGCGGCCTGCAGATCCTCAGCGTATTGCACGGCGGCCTTGAGCGGTGCACGCTCCAGAGGGGCCTGCTCGCCGATCTCCGAGAGCAGAAGCTCGTCGGGCTCGGCATCGCGTTCCTCAACGGCGGGGCAAACGACATATGCCTGTCCCCCCTCGGCGCAGGTCTTTTCAATAAAGGCGTTCATACGCTCGCGATAGCTCTCGTCCACCGCAAAGGTGTCCACGCGCTGACGTCCCGCGGGCATCTCGTCGATGCGGGAAAGGGAAAGATCACCGTAAAGCGCAAGCGCAAGCGAGCGCGGAATGGGCGTGGCGCTCATCACGAGCACGTGCGCG
>JAZRFG010000046.1:0-21541 GCA_045661265.1 Eubacteriales bacterium | reverse complement strand
CCCAACGCACTGCAGGCGGGCTTTGGCAATCTTTCCAAGGAGGATTGCATCGCAGCCGTGGAGCGCGCGGGACTGCGCCCCGACATTCGCGGCGAGCGCTTGACGATGCAGGACTTCGTCACGCTTTCCGACATTTTAAGCGAGATGCTTACGGGCGCGGTAAAGTAACGCGCACTCTTGACAGCAAAAACGCCTTTGGGGCAAATGCCGCAAATGCGTTTTTCATTTGAGATCCAGACCCTCGGCCGTCTTTTGCGGCACACAGCGCCCCGCGGTAAGCTCCACCACGCGGGCACACAGCCCCTCGCCAAGCTCGGCGGGGAGTGCCACGTTCACGATAACGCGATCGCTAAAATCCGTCCCCTGCTCGCGCGCGCCAAGGCGCGGAAGCTCGGGCAGGACCTTTTGATAATCAGCATAGGTGCAATCCAGCGTGTAATAGCCAAACGGCACGTATTCCGCCACGCCCGCGGCGGCAAGCCCCGCGTGTGCGGCGGCGCCATAGGTGCGCGTAAGGCCGCCCGCGCCAAGCAGAATACCCCCGAAATAGCGTGTGGTGGCGACCACCACGTCCGAGAGGTCCAGGCGGCGAATGGCCTCCAAAGTCGGCATACCTGCCGTGCCCGTGGGCTCGCTGTCGTCCGAATAGCGCGCCGCGCCCTTGCGCAGCACAAAGGCAAAGACCGTGTGGCGCGCATCGGGGTGCTTTTTCTTGCGCTCTTTGACGAACGCCATCGCCTCCTCCTCGCTTGCCACGCGGCGCACCGCGCTGATAAAGACCGAGCGCTTTTCCTCGATCTCGGCCTCCGCCTCTCTTGCTACGGTACGAAAAATATCACCACTCATTTTCGTTCTCCTTCGGCGGGTTCTCGTCGTACGCTTTCAGGGGGCCGTAGGTCTTATCGTCCACCGTGGCGATCACGCGCACGCCATCGGGGCCGTATTCCACGTCCTCGACCGTCGCGTTTTCATACAGCTTGCTGACAAGCCCTTGCTTCGCGTTCGGAAAAAAGAACGTGACGCGGCGCTTGCCCGCGTGCAGCATCTGCTCCACGCGTTGCATCAAAAGCCCCACACCCTGTCCCGTGGCGGCGGAGATATACACACACTCGCCGTCGGGGCGCGCAAGTCCCGGCACGGCAGCACCAAGATCGCACTTGTTGAACACGTAAAGTGTGGGCTTTCCGCCAGCACCAAGACTTTCCAGCAACTCCTCCGTCACGGCAAGCTGTGCCGCCGCCTCGGGATCAGACGCGTCGATCACGATCATCAAAAGATCCGCATAGACCGCCTCGTCCAGCGTAGAGCGAAAGGCGTGGATCAGATGGTGGGGCAGATTGCGGATAAAGCCGACCGTGTCGGTCAAGAGCACGGTTTCACCACCGGGCAGCTCACACTTGCGTGTGGTGGGATCCAGCGTGGCGAACAGCTGATCCTTGGCAAGAATGCCCGCGTCGGTCAGATAATTCAAGAGTGTGGATTTACCCGCATTGGTATAGCCTACGATGGCGATGCGGGCAAGCCCCGAGCGGTCACGCGCCTGGCGCTGCGTGCGGCGTCCCGCCGCCATTTGCTCCAGATCCTCCTCCAGCGCGCGAATGCGGCGCTGCAGGTGACGGCGGTCGGTTTCCAGCTGGCTCTCGCCGGGGCCGCGCGTGCCGATGCCGCCGCCAAGGCGGGAAAGGGCGGCGCCCTTACCGATCAAACGCGGCGCGGTATACTTGAGCTGCGCCAGCTCGACCTGCAGCTTACCCTCGCCACTGGTCGCGTGCAACGCGAAAATATCCAAAATCAGCATCGAGCGGTCAATGACGCGCACGTTCTCGCCCAGAACCTGTTCCAAATTGCGGATCTGTGAGGGGGAAAGTTCGCAGTCAAATACCGCGAGATCCGCCTCGTTGGCGGCGCAGTAATAGCAAAGCTCCGCCGCCTTACCGCTGCCAAGATAGGTGCGCACGTCCGGCGTTTCCTTATTTTGCATCATCACGAAAACCGCCTCGCCGCCCGCCGTTTCCAAAAGACGGCGCAGCTCCTCAAGGGAGGCCTTCGCTTCCTCCTCGGTGCGATCGCGGGTAACGACGCTGACCAGCGCCGCGCGCACACCGGGGGTAAATTCTCTATTTTCCATATATTCTCCTTTCGGGGAACGTTTTCAAGGGTTGCAAGTAAAAGGGCAGACCGCACACGGCGATCTGCCCTAGAGATAGAAGAATTACTTTCTCGCCTGGAGTCTCTTGTTGAACTTATCAACACGACCGCCCACGTCAACCAGCTTCTGCTTGCCGGTGAAGAACGGATGACACTTCGAGCAAATTTCAACCTTCATTTCCCCGCCGGTGGTAGACTTGGTCTTTACCACGTTTCCGCAAGCGCAGATGATGGTAACGTCTTCATAGGACGGATGAATTCCTGCCTTCATGTTCAGTAACCTTCCTTTCGTAAAAATTCCTATAGATTATATCACACCTTGCGCGAAATTGCAATAGCTTTTTCGAAAAAATATCAGTTTTTTTGCGTCAGCTCCTCGCGCAGCTCCGCGATGATCTTTTTTTCCAGACGCGAGATGTAGGATTGCGAGATGCCAAGCAGATCGGCGACCTCCTTTTGCGTCAACTCCTTTTTGCCTCCGAAGCCAAAGCGCAGCTCGATGATCAACCTCTCTCGCGGCGCCAGGCGCGCCACCGCCGCGCGCAAAAGCTTTTTCTCCTCCTTTTCGGCAAGCTCGCTATCCACGCTTTCCTCGTCGCTGCCCAGCACGTCGGAAAGCAGCAGCTCGTTGCCGTCCCAATCCACGTTGAGCGGCTCGTCGATCGACACCTCCGAGCGCGTGGCGCCGTGCTTGCGCAGATACATCAAAATCTCGTTTTCAATGCAGCGCGAGGCATAAGTCGCCAGCTTGATGTTTTTGTCCGCGCGAAAGGTGTTGATCGCCTTGATCAACCCCAGCGTGCCGATGGATACCAGATCCTCCAGCCCCGCCCCCGTGTTCTCAAAGCGGCGGGCAATATAAACGACCAGGCGCAGATTGTGCTCAATGAGCAGCGAGCGCGCCTCGTCATCCTCCGGCAATCTCTCGATGGCATCCTGCTCGCGTGCCGTGTCCAGCGGCGGGGGAAGCACGTCGGGCCCGTTGACGTAATATACCCCATGACGGGGCGTGAAAACACGCAAAATGGCGTTGAACAATCGCAAAAACATTCTCCATCACTCCTTGTTATTCGGTAAGTAGTGCGGGGGGCAAAAGTGCCTTATGCCCCTGCGCCGCATCCGACAGCGGTGCAGGAGCCAGCAAAAGCTCCACCGCGTGCGCGCCGCGTCCCGCGTCCAGAAACGCCCGATCCGGCGCAATGGCAAGCAAGAGCCCCCGCCCCGTCACGGTGGCGGCGGGGATCATGCGCACGCGTCTTGCAAGCGCGGGCGGCAGGAGCGAAAGACCCGCCGCGCCCCGCCGCGCCGCATTTAGCAGCGCCTCCGGCAACAGCTCCCCCGCGACCGCGCGGTCGATGATCACCACGGGGCGGCCGCCCACGGGGTCGCACAGGTGGTTGGCCGTATCCACGAAGGCCTCCACGCTCAACTCTCTGCCCTCATAGCTCAAATGCAATCGCACGCATTTCCCCTTGGCGCGCCGCTGACAAAGGCGGCCCCACAAAAAGGTGGCAAGACCGCCAAGCAGAGCAAAAAGCGCAAAGGAAAGCGTGCTACCGCCCGTTTTCGAGGGGGTATATCGCAGGTCGGAAAGTAGCCCCGAAAACGCGCTCATTACGCCACCCACGGCGGCGGAAACGCCAAAATAGAGTCCAAACGGTATGAGAAATCTCCACTTTTTCTCCTCTTGTGCCCAGAACACGAGCGCACACATCAAAAGTCCCGCGCAAAGATCCGCCGCAAAGGCAAGTGCTCCACCCACGGGCAAGAAAAGCGCCGCGCAGGCGTAAAGCGCGCCCAGCGCCGAGGCAAGCAGGGATCTCCCCAGAGCAAAGGGCCGGTGCAAAAGCCGCGCCGTAAGGAAAAGGCATTGAAAGTCCATGCAAAAATTGACCGCGAACAACAAATCCACATACACCGTCTGCTCCATTCCCTCACCTCGCTTTCCCCCATTATAGCGCGCGGTGCGCGAAAAGATTGTCACAAATAGGGACTGGAAAAGAAAAAATGCGCGGGCACGCTGTCCGTGCCCACGCATTTGATCTCTGCGCGAAATATATCGTTATTTAATCTTGCGACATTCCAAATAGAAGCGTTTGTCCGCCGCCGCCCCCATCGAGAAGGTCTTGCGCGGCAGGGCACCATCGTGCATCACTGCGGGGAAAAGCTGCTCCTTTGCCATGCCGGCAAAAAGGAAGCCGACGGCATTGTCCTTGGACGCCAGCATCTCCACGGTCTTGGTGCCGTGGATATAGTCCACATAAGCCCCCTCATGCGTGGCGATATAGCGATCGATAAAGGTTTGCAGCGTACCGACCACCAGCTGCTCCGAGGGAGCGCCAAAGTGAATGGTTCCCTTTCTCGTCTTGGTAAGGAACTTGGCCTGCTGGGGCGCTGCATTGCCCGCAAGAGAGAAGGAATACTGCTCCAGCTGCGCCAGCACCTCGTCGGGATCGACGTTGAAGAGCACACGATAGATCGGCTCGAAATGCAGCGCATCGTCATGCAGGTTGACCAGCTCCGCGAGTGCATAGCGGGCGGGGTGATAAAGCGCCTGCTCGCCGTGAACGGCCTTGATCTCCTCATACGCCGCCTTGGCGGTGGCAAGCGAGTGGTTGCCGTCGCCCACCGCAAAAAGCAGCGGTGCCACGCCCTCGCCATACTTTTGCTTTTGCAGCTCGGGCGAGATCAGTTTTTCCAGCGCATTGGTCACGCGACCGATGCCCACGCTATCCACGAAATAGCCCTTCACGCTGCCGCTGCTTTGCATCAGCGGGAAGCTGTATGCCACCTCAAGCTGTGCCGCGCGGGCGGCGATCGGCTCGATCACGCTTTTTTGCACGTCATCGATGAGCAGCATCACGTGCGGCAGCTCCAGCGTCGCACCGCGACGCACGGCAAGGCGGGGCGGGATACGCTCGAGCACCGTGCCCTCGGTGGCACGAATCACAGACTTGGATCCCTTGTTGTAATCGTATTGCTCCAGATCGACAAGACCGATCAGACCACGGCGCACGCGACCGTTGGACTGGGTGCGCTCCAGATAGATCATCTTATTCTTGTGTGCGATCAAAAGCTCGCGCACGTATTCCTGCATCGCCCGGTGGATCTGCGGCACGCGCTCCTCGGCGCTTTCCAAATAGATCTCAGGCAGGGTCAGACGCAGCGTCGAGGGCGCCTCGCCCACCTGCTGCTCCACGCTCTGCCAATATTCGGGCTCGCTGGTGTATTGATCACACGCCACCACCGCCCACTTTTCGCCCTCCACCTTGGAAAAATCGGGCATCAGAATGTCACCGGGTAAAAAATATGCCACCATGTGTGCACCTCACTTTCCTTTTCTGCTCTCCATTTTACCACGCCCGAGGGACAAAAGCAATAGTTTTTTCCAAATCTGCATTTCTTCACAAAAAAACGCGCGCGCCCCCTTGACAGTCTATCTTGAAAAACATATAATATAATCAATGATTATTATCTTTTAAGGAGTTTACAATGCTGAAAAAGGTTGTTAAGTTTGGCGGTAGCTCTCTGGCGGACGCTGCACAGTTCAAGAAGGTTGCTGAAATCGTAAAGGCAGATCCCTCTCGCCGTTACGTGGTCGCCTCTGCCCCCGGCAAGCGCTGCAAGGAGGATACCAAGGTCACGGATATGCTTTACCGCTGCTATGAGCTGATCCGCAACCACGAGAACGTAGACACTTACTACGAGCAGGTCTGCGAGCGCTATAACGGCATCATTCGCGATCTGGGCCTCAGCTTTGATATTTCGGGCGAGCTGGAGTACGTGAAGAATGCGATGAAGCACGCCTCCGGCCGTGACTTCGCCGCCTCCCGCGGTGAGTATCTCAACAGCTTGATCCTTGCCAAATATCTGGGCTTTGCTTTCATTGACGCGGAAAGCGTGATCTTCTTCAAGGAAGACGGCAGCTTCGACGAAGAGCGCACCAACGCTGTGCTTGCCGAGGAGCTCAAGAAGCACGAGTACGCCGTCATTCCCGGCTTCTACGGCTGCATGCCCAACGGCACCATCAAGACTTTCTCCCGCGGTGGCTCCGACATCACGGGCTCGATCGTCGCACGTGCCGCCGAGGCAGATCTTTACGAGAACTGGACCGACGTTTCCGGGTTCCTGATGGGCGACCCCCGCGTGCTGAAGAACCCGCCCACCATCGAGGCGATCTCCTACCGCGAGCTGCGCGAGCTTTCTTATATGGGTGCAACCGTGCTGCACGACGAGGCGATCTTCCCCGTGCGCTATGCGGGCATTCCGATCAACATCCGCAACACCAACGCCCCCGAGGACGCAGGCACGATGATCGTGTCTGACGCCTCCGGCTACGACACGCCCCACATCATCACGGGCGTCGCCGGTAAGAAAGGCTTTTCCGTTATCCACATTGAAAAGGATATGATGAACGCCGAGGTCGGCTTCGGTCGCCGCGTGCTGGAGGTGCTGGAGGATCACGAGATCTCCTTCGAGCATCTGCCCTCCGGTATCGACACGATGAGCATCGTGGTGAGCACCCAGGCCTTGGAGGGTCGCCGCGAGCGCATCATCAACTCGATCAGCCGCCTGGTGCGCGCTGACCACGTGGAGATCCTGGACGGTCTTTGCCTCATCGCCGTGGTGGGTCGCGGCATGGTCAAGGCAAAGGGCACCGCGGCACGCGTGTTCAACGCCGTTTCCGCCGCGGGTGTCAATATCCGTATGATCGACCAGGGCTCCAGTGAGCTCAACATCATTCTCGGCGTGGACGACGACGCCTACGAAACCGCACTCAACGCCATCTTCAATGAGTTCGTAAAGTAAGGAGCAAAAAAGATGGATTGCATTTTCTGTAAGATCATCGCAGGCGATATCCCCTCGTCCAAGGTCTATGAGGACGAGAGCGTATACGCCTTCCGCGACATCCAGCCGCAAGCCCCCGTGCACGTGCTGGTCGTACCCAAGACACACGTTGCCTCGGCTGACGAGATCAATGGCGAGAACGCCGCGCTCGTTGCCAAGATCTTCGCAGCGATCCCCAAGATCGCCGCGCTGGAGGGCCTCACCAACGGCTACCGCGTCATCACCAACTGCGGTGAGGACGGCTGCCAATCCGTGAAGCACCTGCACTTCCACGTGCTGGGCGGCAAGAAGCTGTCCGAGCGTATGGACTAAACAAAAACGACGAAAAGGAGGGTTTGTGAAATGAGCAACGCCCTCCTTTTTTCGCGCGATCTGTGGCAGAGCTTACAGGGGGAGAAACGCGACATTCTGCTTTACGGAATGGGGAACGGCGCGGACAAGCTGCTTGCCGTTTGCGAGCAGCGGGGGATCCCTGTACGCGGCGTATTTGCCAGCGATGGCTTTGTGCGCGGCCACAGCTTTCACGGCATGCGCGTGATGCCTTATAGCGAGGTAGAAAGCATTTACCCCCCAAACGGGTGCGTTGTTTTGCTGGCATTTGGCTCCTCTCGTCCCGAGGTCATGGCGCTTTTTGACCGCGTGGCGGCGCGCTATCCCCTCTTTGTTCCCGACCTGCCCGTGTGCGGCAACACGCTCTTTGATGCGGCGTTTTTTGCACAAAACCGTGACCTGTTTGAAAAAGCGCGCGCGCTTTTTTGCGACGAGGCCTCCAAGGAGCTGTTCGACCTTGCGCTGCGCTGTAAATACGAGGGCACACACGCGCTGTTCGACTTAGCCGTAAGCAAGCGAGACGCCTGGGAACTTCTGCCCGCCGCGCGCATCACCGCCATGGCGGATCTTGGCGCTTACAACGGCGACACCGCGCGCGAGGCGATGCAAAAGTGCCCCGCCCTTGATTTTGTGCTTGCGGTCGAACCGGACAAGCGGAATTTTCGCAAATTGTCAGATTGGGCGGCAAACGGTACAGGAAAATGCACGGTAGAGTGCCACCGCGTCGCCATCAGCGACACGTGCGGCGAAGCCGCGTTCGACAGCTCCGGCAACCGCAACGCGGGGCTTTGCACGGGGCGCGCCGACGACACGGTAGAGATCGCTACGCTGGATCATCTGTTGCAAGGCAGGCGGGTGGATTACATCAAGCTTGACGTGGAGGGCGCCGAGCACGCGGCACTTTGCGGTGCCGCGGAAAGCATCCGCACACACCGCCCCTGCTTACGGGTGGCGTGCTACCACAGAAGCGAGGATCTGTTCGATCTGCCGTTGCTTCTTGATCGGCTGTGCGAGGACTATGAGCTTCATCTTGTCCGCACACGCGGCTATCCGTGCTGGGATATGGACATTGTGGCGATCCCCAAATAAGACAAAAAAGCGGATCATTCTCGCTTGTTCATTCTTTTGCCACAATTGTGTGCTATCATCTTTTTATACAAACGACAAAATTACAAATAACGTGGTCTTGACCTCGGGAAAGGAAGCATGAACAAACATATTTTTTTGACACTGAAGGGTATTCTGATCGGTTTCGCCAGCTTGGGCGT
Organism: Eubacteriales bacterium; assembly: GCA_045661265.1. GTDB lineage: Bacteria > Bacillota > Clostridia > Oscillospirales > CAG-272 > Firm-07. The sequence goes on along the minus strand of JAZRFG010000046.1, from coordinate 12,947 downwards.
GCCGGGACTCAGTGCCAGCACGATCGCCATCGTGCTTTTCGTATACTACGACATGATCTACGCCATCAGCCATATCTTCAGCCAGCCTAAGAAAAGCTTGACCTTTCTTGCTTTCCTGCTCGCGGGCTATGCGGTCGGTTGCCTTGGCGGCGCGTGGATGGTCAACACCCTTTACGTCCGCTTCCCCATCCCCGTGATCGCGGCGGTGCTTGGCTTCCTGATCGGCAGCGTGCCGCGTATGGCGGCGGAGAACAAAGAGGACTTTAAGCACTGGCCCAACTGGGTTGTCATGGCGATCGTCGCCACGCTCTTCCTCGTTTACGCGCTGGTCATTACCGACGGACAAACGGTAAGCTTTGATAAGGACCTTGTTCCCTTTGACTTTATTATGATGTTCATCGTCGGTGCGATCACCTCGGCGACGTTGGTGATCCCCGGTGTGGATTTTGCCGTCACGCTGATGGCGCTTGGCTACTATTACGCCTTTATCGGTCTTGTGGGCGACTTCGGTGCCCTTTTCACCACCCCCGTACGCCTTGTGTTACTCGCCTTTTATCTGGTGGGCTATGGACTTGGCTCCTTTGCCTTCTCTAAGGGGCTGCGCTATCTGATCAAGCGCTATCCGCGCCAGCTCAACTGCGTCAACCTTGCAATGGTGGCAGTGGCTCCCGTTATCGTGATCAAAAAGTGCCTGATCGACAATCCCAATGAAAAAACATTGCCTCAGAACATCACCTGGAAAGCGTGGATCTGGGCGTTTATCCTCTTTGCAGCCGGTTATTTCGCCTTCACGTGGGTGCCGATGCTGCTGCGCTATTTCGGTATTCTCCCCAAGAACACACACACGGAGGCCGTTCACACGCAAGCCGTGGCGCGCGGCGAGGAGGTGCCGCTGGAGCCCGAGGATCTGGAGATCCTGCAATCCGACGCCGTCGCATCGTTCCAGACCCACTCACAGGACAACTTCCCCCCGGCACCGGACATCAAGCAACAGCTTTTTGAAGAAATTCAAGAATGAAAAAAGCAGGGCGTTGCGCCCTGCTTTTTTATTTCCCTTTTGAACACAAGATGCCGAAACATATATGCTCAAAAAAAACGTCACATCCTAAACTTGAGAAAAAATCTCCTCATAGGTCGTGTTTAAAATCTCTCTTATGAAAAAGATTTCATCAGGATACAAATGTCGTTGCCCTACCTCGATTTTGGCCACAGCACTACGGGTAATATCGCATCCTTTTAATTGAAGCTTTGCTGCCAACGAATCCTGTGTCATCTCTGCCCGTTCTCGTAAACGGCGTATATTTTGCCCCACTCTTTTTTCGATCAAAGCATTCATAGTTCACCATTTTGCACTTATTTGAGAACATTCCTCTTGACAATATTATACCTTTGTGTTATACTATGTTTGCACCCATATAGGTGCAAACAGTTCAAAAAGAAAGAGGAAATCAAATGAAAAAACCAATTTACAAAAGATGGCTGTTCTGGCTTATCGTTATACTCGTTGCAATTATTCTTGCCGCCACCTTATCAAGCGGCGAAAATACAAACGACACCAACACTACGAACACCGAACAAACAGGTGACGAAAGCACTAATAGCAATAACTCTCAAAACACCACTAGCAGCGCCACGTTAGGAGAACAAAATGCTTTGCGCTCCGCAAAAAATTATTTGAGAACGATGCCCTTTTCCTACAGCGGCTTAATTGGACAGCTGGAATTTGAAGGATACTCTACTGCTGAATCCACCTATGCTGCGGATCATTGCGATGCTAACTGGAATGAGCAAGCGGCAAAGGCAGCAAAAAATTACTTGAAAATGATGCCCTTTTCTCGCCAAGAACTGATTGATCAATTGGAATTTGAAGGATATACGCACGAGCAAGCTGTGTACGGTGCGCAAGCCAATGGTTATTAAAAGAAAAAAAGAGAGCCGCAAACGCGGCTCTCTTTTTTCGCAAAATTACTTATACTTGCGCTTGCGTGCAGCTTCGGACTTCTTCTTACGCTTTACGCTGGGCTTTTCGTAATGCTCTCTTTTGCGAAGTTCGGCAAGCACGCCGGAACGTGCGCACTGACGCTTAAAGCGACGCAGAGCACTGTCGAGGGTTTCGCCCTCCTTCAGCTTTACTTCTGCCATTTTCTATATCCCTCCCCTCGCGGTGACAAACTAATTTCTCAAATACACAAAATGCGTACTATGATATTATACACGATTTTCCTATTCGTGTCAATAGCGTTTGAAATATTTGTTTGGATTTTTTTATTTCGCAACGAAATTGACGATCTTGCCGGGCACAACGATCTCTTTCACGATCGTTTTGCCCTCCAGAGCTGCCGCCACACGCTCGTCCGCCTTGGCCAGCGCCGCCATCTCCTCGCGGGAAGCACCTGCAGGCATCAGCACCACGGCCTTGAGCTTGCCGCACAGCTGCACGGCGATCTCCACGGTGGCGCTTACAGTCTTGGCCTCGTCATACGTGGGCCAAGCGGAAAGCGAGCAGAAGCCCTCGCCGCTAAGCTGCTCCCAGATTTCCTCACAGATGTGGGGCGCGAAGGGGCAAAGCATCGAAACGAAGGTCTTGACCTCGTCCACGGTGATCTTGCCAACCTTGTCGATCTCGTTGATCAGCTCCATCATAGAGGCGATCGCGGTATTGAACTTCATCTCCTCAATATCAGAGGAAACCTTTTTGATTGTCTTATGGAAAGGCGTTTCCAGTTCCTTGGTAACACCCGTGCCCGCTGCCTTATCGGCAAGCGCTGCCACGCGGTCAAGGAATCTCTTACAGCCGCGCATGCTGCTTTCCGACCAGGGGGCAGCCGCGCCGTAATCGCCCATGAACATAATATACACGCGCAGCGTGTCCGCACCGAACTCGTCCACCACGTTCAAGGGGTCAACCACGTTGCCGCGAGACTTGGACATCTTCTGACCGTCGGGGCCAAGGATCAAGCCCTGTGCGGTGCGCTTGGCATAGGGCTCCTCGGTGGGCACCACGCCGATGTCGTAAAGGAACTTGTGCCAGAAGCGGCTGTAAATGAGGTGGCGCGTCACGTGCTCCATACCGCCGTTGTACCAGTCGACGGGAAGCCAGTATTTGAGCTTCTCGGGATCGGCGAGGCAATCGTCATTCAGCGGATCGATATAGCGCAGGAAGTACCACGACGACCCCGCCCACTGGGGCATGGTATCGGTCTCACGGCGCGCGTCGCCGCCGCACTTGGGGCACTTGCACTTCACGTAGCTCTCGATCTTGGCAAGCGGGGACTCGCCGCCCTCACCGGGCTCAAAGTTCTCGACCACGGGGAGCTTGAGCGGCAGCTCCTCGTAAGGAACGGCAACCATACCGCACTTCTCGCAGTGCACGATCGGAATGGGCTCGCCCCAGTAGCGCTGGCGGTTGAACGCCCAGTCCTTCATCTTATACTGCACGCCCTCCTCGCCGATGCCCTTTTCGGCAAGCACAGCGATCATCTTCTGAATGGCGTCCTTCTTGTTGGCGATGCCGTTGAGGAACTCGGAGTTGACCATCTCGCCGTCACCCGCATAGGCCTCTTTCTCAATATCGCCGCCCTTGATGACCTCGATGATGTCAAGGCCAAACTTCTTTGCGAACTCATAGTCGCGCTCGTCGTGCGCGGGCACTGCCATAATGGCACCCGTGCCATAGCCCATCATCACGTAATCGGAGATGTAGATCGGCACCTCTTTGCCCGTCAGGGGATGGATCGCGCTCATACCCTCGATGCGAACGCCCGTCTTATCCTTATTCATTTGGATACGCTCGAACTCGGTCTTCTTGGCGCACTCCTCGCGGTAAGCAAGAAGGGTATCCATATTGGTGATGACGTCCTTGTTCTTCTCAATGATGGGGTGCTCGGGCGCGATGACCATAAAGCTCACACCGAAGAGCGTATCGGGGCGAGTGGTGTAGATGCGGAGCTTATCCGCGGTGTTCGAGAGCGCGAAGTTCACGAAAGCACCCGTGCTGCGGCCGATCCAGTTGACCTGCTGAAGCTTGACGTTGGGCAGATAGTCCACCTCGTCGAGACCCTGCAGCAGCTTGTCGGCATAAGCGGTGATGCGCAGGTACCACACGTCCTTGGACTTCTGCACGATGTCGCTGTGGCAGATGTCACACTTGCCGCCCTGCGAGTCCTCGTTGGAAAGAACGACCTTGCAGCTGGGGCAGTAGTTGACAAGCGCGGTGTCGCGGAACACAAGACCGTTCTCGAACATCTTCAGGAAGATCCACTGCGTCCACTTATAGTAATTCTCCTCGGTGGTGTCGACGGTGCGCGCCCAGTCGAAGGAGAAGCCCACGCGCTTGAGCTGCTGGGTGAAGCGTTCGATGTTGGTGTCGGTCACCTTGCGGGGGTGGATACCAGTCTTGATGGCGTAGTTCTCGGTGGGCAGACCGAACGCGTCAAAGCCCAAGGGGAACATCACGTTATAGCCCTGCATACGGCGCTTGCGGCTGATGACCTCAAGGCCCGCGTATGCCTTAATGTGTCCCACGTGCATGCCCGCACCGCTGGGATAAGGGAACTCTACAAGGCCGTAGAACTTCTTCTTGGGGGAAAGATCCTCGGCGTGGAAGATGTCTGCCTGCTCCCATTTATCCTGCCATTTCTTCTCGATGGCGGCAAAATCGTATCTCATTGTCTGTCCTCCGTTTTTTCCTCACGGTAAAGTTTATCAAGGTTATAAAACTCTCTTGCCTCGCGGTCAAACACGTGCACCATCACGCTGGCATAGTCCAGCACCTGCCAGTTGCGGCCGTTGCCGCCGTCGGCGTGAATGGGGTGAAGGCCGCGCTGACCAAGGCGGAATTCCAGCTCGTCCACCAGTGCCTTCACGTGCGTGTTGGACATCGCGCTGCAAAGCACCAGATAGTCGGTGATGTCACTTCTGCCCTCCACACGGATCACGGCGACGTGCTCGCCCTTTTTGCTATCCAAAATGGCGCGGCAAAGATCTGCAAGCTCTGCCCCCTCGGCATACGCAAGAGAGGGGAGATTTTCCCAGTTATCAAATACAAGTTCTTCCATTTATCCGTTCCTTTCAAAGGTGTGTTTTCAACTTCAAATATTCGATGGCAAAGAGCGTATCCGCACAAACGGGCGCGTTTTTTGCCATTAAGTGATCGCGCGTGCCCACAAGGGATCGGCGCAGGGTATCGCACAGATGTGCGCAGCGCTGCTCGCCCGTCATCGCGGCAAGGTCTGCTGCAAAAAAGGATTCGCGCAATGCCACACACGCGGCGTGCTTTCTCGTGGGCTCGATCACGTCCGCAAGATAAAGCAGTGCCTCGGGCAACGTCATACCCGCGTGCCCCGTGGTGTGCCAGCGCACACAATCAAGTAGCTCGGGGTCGGCAAATGCGGGATACAGGCGCGGGATCTCCAGCGCCGCGGTGATCGCGTGATGGATCAGCGGGCTTTGCTCCTCATCGGGGCGAAGCACTATTCCCTCACGCGCAAGCACCGCGCGTGTCTGCGCGTCAGCGTACTCCTTGGTACAATCGTGCAGCAAGGCCGCCGCGCGCAGCATCTGCTGCTTTTCGGGGCAGTAGAGCGCCGCCATCTCAGCAACCGTTTGCTCGACGCCCAAGGTGTGCGCGAAGCGCTCCTCGGACATCACGTCGCGCACCTGCTCGCGCAGGCGGGAAAGTGCCTTCTCGCTAAAATCAGGCATCTGCGTCGCCCCCTTGGTAAAGGCCTCGCTTTTCGATATACGCCGCCACGCTCTCGGGCACCAGATGGCGATAGGGCTTTTTGCCCTGCACCAGCGCGCGGATATCGGTGGAGGCAAGCTCGACGGTGTCGATCATCAATCTTCTCACGATCTTGCCGTGCTTTTCCAAATATTCCTTATTCTTGGCCACGATCTGTGCCTCAATGATGGGGTCATTTTCGCGGCGAGCGTAGATCGGATAGCAAAGTTTGAAGATCTCGTCGCTCTCGCGCCACTGATCCAGCGTCAGCATCATATCCGTGCCCATCAGCAAAAACAGTCTGCGATCGGGAGCTGAAAGCTCGCGCAGCGTATCTACGGTATAGCTTTTGCCGCCCCGCTTGATCTCCACGTCGCTCACGAACACCTTCTCCACGTCCCAGAACGCCAGCTCGCACATGCGATAGCGGTGCATGGGATCGTCACCGTCGTCGATCTGCTTGTGTGGCGGAATTGCCGCGGGAATCACGTACAGGATATCCAGCTGCATCTGGTCGATGAAGGCCTTGGCGGCAGCCACGTGCCCATTGTGCACGGGCGCAAACGTGCCGCCGTAAATACCCACTCGGATCTGGCCGTTCAGCATAATTCGATCTTCTTTTTGGTTTCGGATTCGCGGTAAAGAATGAGGCATTTGCCGATCACGGCCACCACCTCGGCGTCGGTCGCGGCGGCAAGCTGCTCTGCCACGTCGCGGACGGCCTCGCCCGAGTTTTCCAGCACGCGCATCTTGATCAGCTCACGCGCCTCCAGCGCGTCGGAAACGGTCTTTGCCATCGGCTCGGTCACACCGCTCTTGCCCACCTGCATGATCACGTCCATGTTCGATGCCAGCGAGCGAAGCTGGGCGCGTTGTTTACTTGTCAGCATAGTTTTTCTCTTTTCTGTTAAAAATTATCCTCGATCAATCCAAGGCGGCGCGCAAGGCGTGCGGCAAGCTGGCGCACGGCGGCCCCCCGGTGGCTAATCGCGTTTTTTTCATCGGCGGTCATTTCCGCCATGCTCTTTCCCATCGGGTCGTACCAGAACAGCGGATCGTATCCAAAACCGTTCTCGCCGCGCGGGTTCAAAAGGATCTCACCCTCCACGGCACCGGTGGCGCGAATGGGCGCGCTCCCGTCCGGGAACGCCAGCGCCAGCGCACACACGAAGGCGGCGGCGCGATCGCGCTCGCCCTCCATATTTTTGAGCAAGAGCGCATTGTTGGCGGCATCGTTGCCGTGCTCGCCCGCATAGCGCGCGGAGTACACGCCCGGCGCCATATCCAGCGCCGCCACCACAAGGCCGGAATCGTCACCAAGGCCGGGGTAACCCGACTTGGCGGCAGCACGTGCCTTGATCAGCGCGTTTTCGGCGAAGGTCGTGCCGTTTTCCTCGATCTCCTCGGTGATGCCCACCTCGTCCAAGGATTTCAGCTCGATCACGTCGCCCAGCGCCTCACACAAAAGGCGCTCCAATTCCCTGACCTTTCCCTTATTGCGGGAGGCCAATACCACGGTCATCTTTTCCATCATTCAAACAGCGCGGCGACGAACTCCTCCGCGTCAAACTCCTGCATATCGTCGATCTTCTCGCCCACGCCGATGAACTTCACGGGAAGCCCCAGCTCGGTGCGAATGGAAAGCACGATGCCGCCCTTGGCGGTACCGTCCAGCTTGTTGAGAACAAGCCCCGTGATCTCGGCGGCACGGCTGAATTCCTTTGCCTGCAAAATGGCGTTCTGACCCGTGGTGGCGTCCAGCACGAGCAGATTTTCGCGCGAGGCATCGGGCAGCTCGCGCGCGATCACACGGTTGATCTTGGCAAGCTCATCCATCAGATTTTTCTTGTTGTGAAGGCGTCCCGCCGTGTCGATGATCAGCACGTCGGTGCCCTTTTTCTTGGTGTACTGAATGGCATCGAACACCACGGCGGCGGGGTCCGAGCCCTCGTTTTGATGCACAATATCCACGCCCGCGCGGTCACACCACACGGAAAGCTGGTCAATAGCGGCGGCACGGAAGGTATCCGCGGCGGCCACGACCACCTTTTTGCCCGCCTTTTTCAGGCGGTTAGAGATCTTGCCGATCGAGGTGGTTTTGCCGGCACCGTTCACGCCGATCACAAGGATCACCGACGGCGTGGTGTCCAGCGAGAGCGTGCCCGCCTCGCCGATCAGGTCGGCAAGGATCACCTTAAGAGCGTCCTTGATCTGGTCGGGAGATTTAAGACGATCCTCCTTGATTTCCTCGCGCAATCTGTCCAGGATCTCCTCGGTCGCGCTCACACCGACGTCCGCGGTGATCAGCAGCTCCTCAAGCTCCTCGAGCAGGTCCTCGTCCACGCGGACAAAAGCCTTGAGCATCGCATCAATGCGACCCCAGATGGCGTTTTTCGTTTTGGCAAGTCCGTCACGTAGCTTGGCTAAAAATCCCATTCCAGTCGTCCCCCTCTCCCTTTCCTTGAATCGAGCCCACGTCCAGCGTCAGCACCTTAGAAATGCCGCGCTCGGGCATCGTCACGCCGTAAAGGCGGTTAGCGGCCTCCATCGTGCCACGGCGGTGCGTGATCAGCAGGAACTGGGTATCCAGCGAATAACGCTTGATGTAAGCGGCGAAGCGCGCCACGTTGACCTCGTCCAGCGCCGCCTCGATCTCGTCGAGGATAAAGAAGGGCGTGGGGTTGACCTGCATGATAGCAAACAGAAGCGCGATGGCAATGAAGGACTGCTCACCACCCGAAAGCTGCACCAGATTCTTGATGATCTTTCCGGGAGGGGCGGCCTTAATCTCAATGCCGCTTGTCAGCACGTCGTCGGGATCGGAAAGCGACAGCTCTGCGCTACCGCCGCCGAACAGCTCGCCGAACGTGGTGTTGAAGTTTTTGTTGATCTGATCGAAGGTTGTCATAAACGCCGTACGCATCTCACCCTCCAGATCACGAATGATGGCAAGCAGGTCGTCACGCGCAGCGGTCATATCGGCGATCTGTGCGGACATCTCGTCGTAACGCGCCTTGACCTCCTTGTATTTTTCCACCGCGCCAAGGTCTACGCTGCCAATGCCGCGCAGACGGCTGCGGCAGCTTGCTTGCAGCTCCTGTACGGCGGGACGCTCCTCAGCGGTGATGGGCTCGTACCCAAGCGCCAGCGCGTCGTTGCGGGACATCTCATAGTCCTCCCAGAAGCGGCTGGCGAGCTTCTGCTGATCCTCGCGCAGCGCGGCCAGGCGATTCTCATTTTTGGTATGAGCGCGGAAATAGTTCTCCTTTTCGCTCATCTTGCCCTGAATGCGGGTGTTTAGCGCCGCCAGCTTCTGCTGGAAGGCCATATCGCCCTCGTTCAGTCTTGCATATTTTGCCTGAAGCTCCTTGATCACGCGCTCGCCCTCGGCGTGCGTGTTGCGGTTGGCCTCCTGGCGCAGGATCGCGTCCTTGATGCTCTGCTCCATTTCAAGGATCGAGCGCTCGCGCTCGGCGATCTCCTCGCGCAGCGTCGCGGCGCGTGCTTCGCTCTCGGCGATATAGTTCGCGGCGGTTTCCAGATCCTTTCGCACGCCGCTGGCACCAATATACAGCTCGGTGAGCTCGCCCTCCATCGCCTCCTTGCGGGAAAGCAGCTCGCCGCGTGCCACGTCCTTATCGGCGCGCAGCGCGCCGATCTCCTCAATCTGACGGCGCAGGGCGACCTCGCGCTCGGCAAGCGTTGCAAGCTCCTCGTCGTAGCCCGCACGCTGACGCTCCAGCGCATCAAAGTCCTCCTGCATTTTTCCGATCAGGGACTGATTTGCCTCCCACTTGGCGGCCGCCTGTGCGGCGTTGCTTGCCTCGTCGGCATAGATGGTAGCCAGCAACTGACGGCGGTTGTCAAGATCGGTGCGATCCTCGGTGAGCACCTTGATGCGCTGATCCAGCTCTGTGCGCTCCTCTTTGATCTGTGTCTGCTCAGCGGTCAGCTTCTTGAGCTTTTCGGCCAGCGCGGCGATCTCGCCCGTACGAGAAAGAATACCGCCCTTTTGCTTGCGCGAGCCACCCGTAAACGAGCCGCCCGCGTTGATGACCTGTCCGTCCAGCGTAACGGCCTTGACACGGAATTTGGTGGCACGCGCCATCTCGGTGGCGTTATCCAGGTTATCAAAGACCACGGTGCGACCCAGCAGCGAGCCCACCACGTCACGGAATCTGTTTTCACAGTCCACAAGGTCGCTCGCAATACCGATATAACCCTTACACTCGGCGGCCTCCTCCATCTCGGCGGTCACGCTTTGCGGCTTCATCGAGGAAAGCGGGAAGAAGGTCGCGTGTCCCGCCTCGGCGCGCTTGAGCGCGTAAATGGCGGCCTTGGCGACGCTCTCGTCCTCGACCACGATATGCTGCAGATTCACGCCCAGCGCGATCTCCATCGCGGTGACGTATTTCTTATCCACACGAATGACCTTGGAAAGGGGGCCGTAGATCTTGCCGCACTTGTTTCCGCGTGCGTCGGTGATCCTACCGTCGGCGTACTGCTCCATCACGAAGCGCACGGCGTGGCCATATCCCTCGAAATGCTCCTCCATCGCGCGGTACGCCTCGATGCGCTGGCGCGCGACGTCCGCCTCAACGGTGTTGGTGTTTTCCTTTTCCAGCAGCGCCTCGCGCTCCTCGCCAAGCTCATAGAGCTGCGCGTCCAGCGCGACAAGTCCCTTTTCCGCCTCGTCCATCTGTGCGCGGTATTCCTCGGCGGCCTGCTCGCGCGCCTTGCGCTGTGCTGCAAGGGTGTCGGATACGGCGCGGTAGGAAGCGATCTCGGCGAGCATGCTCTCGTGCTTATCGCTGTCGCTGTGCTTGCCGTCCTCCAGCCATTTTCTGCGCACGGTGATCTCGGTCAGCTCTTCCTTGCGCTCCTCAATATCGGCAAATGCGGTGGCAAGCTCGCCCCCCATTTCCATCGCGCGATTGGCAAGGGCTTGCGCCTCCTCTGCCTTCTTGGTATGCGCGGCCTCCAAGTCGGCCAGGCGTGCCTTCAGCTCGTCTGCGGCGGCGCGACGCTTTTCACCCTCTGCCTCCTCGGCAGAAAGTGTCGTTTTTCTGGTCTGAACAGACTGCTTCAGCCCCTCAATGCGCACCTTGGTGTTGGCAATGGTGTTCTCGGTCACCTGATACTGGCTCTCGCGGGAGTGATTCTCGCTTGTCAGGTTCTGGATCCTTTCCAGCACCTCGGCCACCTGCAGCTTATTCGCCTGCGCCTCCTCAAAAAGCTGATCGCTTTGCGCATTAAAGTTGGCGATCGCCTCCTCGGCAAGCTTAAGATCGTAGCCGCTGTTTCGCACCAGCTCCTCGGCCTTTTGGATCTGATCGTGCAGATGCGCGGAATCATAAAGCCAAAGCTGCACGTCCGCCTTTTTCTTGGTCTCCAGCAGCTCCATGGCGCGCTCTGCCTTCTCTGCCTCCTTTTCAAGGGGGCCCACCTGCGAGGCGACCTCCTGGAAAATATCGTTGACACGCGCCATATTTTCCTCGGTGGTCTTGAGCTTGCGCTCGGTCTCGTTTTTGCGGTGACGGAACTTCGCAATGCCGGAAGCATCCTCAAAGATGCTGCGACGCTCGTCGGATTTGCGGGAAATGATCTCGGCGATCTTACCCTGGCCGATGATCGAGTAGCCGTCACGGCCGATACCCGTGTTCATGAACAGCTCGTAGATGTCGCGCAAGCGGCGGGCACGGCGGTTGATGAAATATTCACTCTCTCCCCCGCGGTAATAACGGCGAGTGACCGTTACCTCCTCGTCGGGGCAATCCAGGCGGTTTTCGGGATCGGTGTTGTCAAAGGTCACGGAAACCTCGGCAAAGCCCATCGGGCGGCGGCTGTCCGCACCACCGAAGATCATATCCTCCATCTTACCGCTGCCGCGCAGAGTTTTGGACGAGATCTCGCCCAGTACCCAACGCATCGCGTCGGAAATGTTGGATTTACCCGAGCCGTTGGGACCCACGATAACGGTCGTGCCGCGCTCAAAGGTCAGCTTGGTCTTATCGGGGAAAGACTTGAAGCCCTGCATTTCCAAGGATTTCAGATACACGAGAACGCACCTCCTTTCAAAGTCATACTTATATATTATATTATTATAACTTAAATGATAAAATTTTGCAATAGCTTTTCACACTTTCGCCCAACTTTTTTCGGCGCAAGCAAAAAGCGGAGCGCGGCCGATGCCGCACTCCGCTTTTCTTTACTGTGACAGATAGTTTTGAAGCGCCATGCGCGCCGCATTTTGCTCCGCCTCTTTTTTTGATCCGCCCGAGCCCTCACCAAAGGGGTTTGAGTTAATTAGTACCCGAACGGTAAAGGTTTTGGCGTTATCGGGACCGCTTTCGCACACGGTTTCATAGCGCAGCTCCTCGCCCGGCGTTTGCTGCACGTACTGCTGCAAGCGCGTTTTGGGATCCTCCAAGGGCTCCGCCTGCAAATTGACCAGCTCGGATTGCACAAAGGGGATCAGGAAGCTTGCCACCGTGTCCAAGCTGCCGCTGTCAAGATACAGTGCGCCGAGCAACGCCTCAAACGCGTCCTCAAGAAGCTTGGGCTTCTCGCGTCCGTCCTTGGCCTCGCCCTTGCCGAGCAGCAGATAGTCGCCAAGCGAGATCTGCATACCAAAGCCGGGGAGCACGTCCTTGTTGACAAAATGCTTGCGCAGCACCGTCAATCTGCCCTCGGGCAGCTGCGGGTAGGTGCGATACAAATAGTTGGATACGGTCAGCGAGAGCACCGAGTCACCAAGGAACTCCAATCTCTCGTTGCACTTGGTGCGGTCGCCCGCAAAATGCTCGTTGACAAAGGAAGAATGCGTCAGCGCGGTGCGAAGCAAATCCTTGTCGCGAAAGATGTATCCTATTTGCTTTTCCAGGTGTGAAATGTCGCGCGGAAGCATCCTGCTCACGCCCCTTTCTTTTAAATTACCCCAAAAACGGGGCGAGTTTTTTACTTTTTCGCCTCTTCCAGCACGGCGCCAAGCGCTTCCAACGCGCGCGCCGAAAGTGCCTCGTTGCGGGCGGCCTTGCCGCCGCGCACCTTGTGATCAAGGCGCTCGACAATGCCGAAATTGGCGTTCATCGGCACGAAATCTGCGATACCGCCGTGTGCCACGTAGTTCGCCATCGCGCCAAGCATCGTGTGCGCGGGGAACGTCATCTGCTCCAGTCCTCTCGCACATCTGGCGGCGTTGATGCCCGCCACAAGACCGGAGCCG